>JBOICJ010000237.1:0-8404 GCA_050740035.1 Stenotrophobium sp.
CATCGTGCTTGCCCCGATGTCGCCATACAATTGCAGGCGGCCGAGAAGGCAATTACTCAAGCCAAGAAAACCTTCATCCACCAGCACATCGACAACTGCTTGGCACCGGGCGAGACCGTCTCGAAGCAGGCGATGCAGAACTTGAAAGACATTTCGAAGTATCTGTAAAAATCCGATGACGTCATTTACCGAACTTTTGCAGCAGGGCGCCACGCATGCGTGGCTGTTCATTCCGAGCGCGATCCTGCTCGGCGCCCTGCATGGGCTGGAGCCGGGTCACTCCAAGACCATGATGGCGGCGTTCATCATCGCCGTGCGCGGTACGGTCTCGCAGGCGGTCTTGCTCGGCCTGTCTGCGACCGTCTCGCATACTGCGGTGGTCTGGGTCATTGCGCTGGCGGGTTTGCACTATGGCAGCCAGTTCTACAGCGAGACGACGGAGGGTTATTTCCAGCTTGCATCCGCTGCGCTGATCATCGGCATCGCGTTATGGATGCTGCTGCGTACCTATCGTGAACAGCAGCGCGAAAAAGCGCATGACGCACACGATCATCATGACCATGACCATGCGCACGGTCATGCTCACGATCATGAGCACAGCCACGATCATCACGATCACGCCGGACTCAATATCGCCGCCGCCGGTTTCCAGGACGCCCACGAGCAGGCGCACGCCAACGACATCAAGCGTCGCTTTGCCAACCGTCACATCACGACCGGACAGATCGTGATGTTCGGCCTCACCGGCGGACTGATTCCGTGTCCGGCCTCGATCACCATCCTGCTGCTGTGCCTGCAACTCAAGCAGTACTCGCTGGGGCTGACGCTGGTGCTGTGCTTTAGCATCGGTCTGGCGCTGACGATGGTGGCGACTGGCGCCATCGCCGCGCTCAGCGTGCGCGAGGCATCGCGGCGCTTTACCGGTTTTGGCACGCTGGCGCGCCGCGCGCCCTATGTGTCGGGCCTGCTCATCATCGGTATCGGCGTGTACACTGGCTCCCTCGGATGGGCTGCGCTCGCGGCCTGAAATTTTCCACATCGCGCACCGCGCGCGAGATAATCACGGCCCCGGCAGAAGCAGGCGCGAATCAATCATGCGAATCGGAATCGACCTCGGCGGCAGCAAGATCGAAGGCATCGTCATGGGCGCAGGTTCGGCGATCCTGCAACGCGAGCGCGTGACGACACCGCAGGGTGATTACACCGGCACGCTTGCCGTCATCGCCGATCTTGTGCGCAAGCTGGAACGCGCGGCGGGACAGGACAGCCTGCCGGTGGGTCTCGGTCATCCAGGTTCGGTGTCGCCGGCCAGCGGCCTGATGCGCAACTCCAATTCGCTATGTCTGAACGGAAAACCGTTCCAACACGATCTCGAAACGCGGCTCGGCCGCGGCATCCGCATGGCCAACGATGCCAACTGCCTGGCGCTGTCCGAAGCCAGCGACGGCGCGGCGGCGGGCGCGAAAAACGTGTTCGCGGTGATCCTCGGCACTGGCGTCGGTGGCGGCATCGTTATCAATGGGCAAGTGCTGGTCGGCGCGAATGGCATCGGCGGCGAATGGGGTCACAATCCATTGCCATGGCCACGGCCGGAGTGGGATGAAATCAGCGGTACGCAGTGCTGGTGCGGTAAGCCGAGCTGTATCGAGACCTGGCTGTCCGGCCCCGGCATGGCGGCCGATCACGCACGCGTGACGCAGGAGAAGATTTCCGTCGAGGAAATCGTCACGCGTGCCGAAGCCGGCGACGAAAAATGCGGCGCGACACTGGCGCGCTACGAAGATCGCCTGGCGCGTGCATTGACGCACGTCATCAACATCCTCGATCCGGAAGTGATTGTGCTTGGCGGCGGCGTCTCGCGCGTGCAGCGTTTGTACCGCTATGTGCCGGCACTCTGGGACCAGTGGATTTTTTCGGACAGCATCAGCACCCGGCTGGTGCCCGCCCTGCATGGCGACAGCAGCGGCGTGCGCGGCGCGGCGTGGCTGTGGCCGGAAACGGGCATTCTGGTTTAAATGCGAATGGCTGGACACAGCTCATTTCGGCCGGTGGCGAATGTCTGCTTCCGCGGTGCCAAATCTGTGTCTGCTAATTGGCCCGAAGCAGACACGCTCCGCGACAGTCGCGCGTACTTTTTTGTTTGCTTAAAAGCCGCCGCCGTCAGCTTTTGTCGCGTGTGAGCGCCACGCGCTGTGCGGCCTGCGCCGGGCGAACCGGGTCAGCTGGTGGGCTTCACGCGGCATATCGCTCCGGACTCGAGCAACGAAGGCAGCGGCGCGGCACCATCTGCCCGCAGCAGCTGGGCCATGAGCCCGATCTCCTGCGCCTGCTCGAACATCATTCCGCGCCCGGTGTCACGAACGGCCTGAAGCTGTGCCGAGTTCTGAATATCGCTCGCCATCATCACCCCGCCTTCGTGATGTCGCGTCATCAGCTGCATGAACAAGATGTCGAAAGACTTCCCGCGTGCCTGCCACAATTTCTGCAACTCCGCCGGGCTGGCCATGCCAGGCATGGGCGCATTCGCCTGCGGCATGGCCGGGTGCGTGACGCCGTGTAGCTGATCCGTGGAATTGGTCATCCACGCCATCGGCTTAGGCGAAACCAGCGGCGCGCCCCAGAGCTGTAGCCAGCCGCGCATCACGCCGATCTCGCCTGATTGGCTGACCAGGATCGACTGCGCAAGGGCATGCACGGCCGGCGTGGCGCGATCCATCGCCAGCGTCGCCATCAGCACCGCTTGCTCGTGATGCGCGACCATGTCCTGACAGAAGCCGATATCGGCAGGGCCGGGCAAGGGATGTGTACGCAGTACCGAGCGCGCGCCTAGCCAATGTCCGAAGGCAAATATGGCCATGATCGCGAGCAGCACAGCGCCGGCGCGGGCCCAAACGTCGCTTCTAGCCATTCATCCAGTCCGTTTCCTGCGTCGTAAGCCGCTGATCTGCCACCTCACTGCGGCCAGGCTTGCGGCGAAAGCTGCAGGGCGTAGAAACCCGAAACCGCGTCCGTGTACCAGATCTGGCGCTGTGCAGGATCGAAGGCCGGTTGCGAGAAGGCAAGGTCGCCCGACAGCAGTCCCGGCACCAAGCTGCCCGTCAGGTTGCCGGCATTGGGTGGTGCAATGTAGTACGCCACTTCGCGTGGATTGGCTGGGTCGCTGATATTGAACACGCGCAAACCGGAATTGATCGTCGAGCAGGCAACGATTTGCGGACTGTTCTCGGTTGGAATCGCGCAATAGTGGAAGGCGTAGCCCAGCACTTGATTGACTCCCAAGGGAGACGGGTCGCCGTCGGCAGCGCGGTGTTGATCCTGCATGTTCACGGCCATGCGGATGTTGGAAACGATGTAAGGGTGCGCCGGATCATCGATGTTCAGGATGCGGGCCGCACCCGGGCTGTCCTGTACCGTCGCTGGATTGAAGCGGAACGCGAATTCCTCGAACTCCAGCAGGTAGTGGTGCCCGCCGTTGGTGAACGGCGAGGAGTTCTGCGGAATCGTCGCAGTAGGCCAGGACACGCGGCTGATGTCATGCACCTGCGGATTGGACGCCCGCGCCTGGATCTGGCTGACATCGATCAGGCCCAAGTTTCCGTTGAGGGTGTCGGTGTGGTACAGCGTATTACCGTCGTCGGAGAGATTCAGTCCATGAGAGTTGTAAGTGCCGCGCCATACTTCCTTCGGATTGGAAGGGTCACTGACGTCAATGGCCGTGATATAGCCAAAACCGCCGGCCACCCAGAACGTGTTGCCGTCAGGGCTGAAGCCGCTTTCGTGGCCGGTGATGGTCGGCAACTGTCCTTTCAGCTGCGGATGGCGACAGTCGCTGCTGACATCGTAGATCGCCATCTCACCGGGCAGCGTCGCCGCGTTGCCGACATCCGCCGCCAGCAGACCGCGACGCGTGTTGAGGTTCAACGATTCGTGCGGAATCAGCATCGCCAACGAGTCCGTTAATGTAGCGGTCTGCACCGGATTGGCCGGGTTGCTCATGTCCAGCACCACCACGCCGGGGGTTGGCCCGCCGGCCAAGCTGATGGCCGCCGTCGTCCCACCGGCAAACGAGGTGTCGTAGTACGCGCAGGTATGGCCATGGGGATCGGTGTAGCTCCAGACACGGAAGCCGCCAGGCGTGCTGAACTTGGAAATGACCTTGAGATTGCAGGTCCAGCCTTGCGCCGCCTGCGCCGACTGCATGTCCGCCAGCGTCACACGTCCCTGCACCCCGTTGTTCAGCGGCTGCGAATCCGCATCGCACTGCGCCTGCGGCACCGGCTTCATCGGTGGACAGTCAAGCATCACCGGCGGCAACATCGTCGCGAGTTGGGAGTTCGCCAAGGCCAGGATCGGATTGATATCCGTGATCGGCAACGTTGGTGCAATCAAGCCGCCGCTCAGGCTGGACGCACACGACCCGACCGGGGGCGGCGAACTGACCTGCGCGCTAGTGGGTTCGCTGCTGCTCCCGCAACCGCCTAGCAGTACCGCGCTCGCTGCCAATACGCAAGCCGCCATCCGGCGGCAGACTCCGCTCCAGTTCATACCGGGCTCCCGTAGTTATTGTCGCTGCGCGAATCAGAAGTGTATTGATTCAATAGACACCGTCAATGTTGCATATTGCAACATTGCATCAATCTTTGCGCGACTCGCCAATGTTCCGCATCGGTTTCTCGAGTTCATCCAAGGGCACGAACCGTTTCAACGCTTCGTCAGGATCGAGGGTGAGTTTGCGCTGAAGGTGGCGACATCGGCATGCCGGAATGGTTTGCTTGTGGCCCGCACGATTCCGCGCCCATAAAAAAGCGGAGTCCGTGGACTCCGCTTCGGTGACAGCAGCAACGGCTCAACCCTTGTAATTCTTGATGCCGTCTTCGATTTCCTTGCGTGCGGCGGCGGCATCGCGCCAGCCGGCGAGCTTGACCCACTTGCCTTTTTCCAGTGCCTTGTAGTGACCGTAGAAGTGCTCGATCTCGTTTTTCAGGCGGGCTGGCACGTCGGCCAGATCGCGCAGGTTGTCGTAGGCATTGTTGCTGACCTTGTCGACCGGCACGGCGAGCAATTTGGCGTCGGTGCCTTTCTCGTCGGTGGTGTCGAGCACCGCGACCGCGCGGCACTTGAGCACTGAGCCGGCGATGATCGGGTGCGGCGTGATCACCAGCACGTCGACCGGATCGCCGTCGCCGGACAGGGTCTTCGGCACGTAGCCGTAGTTGGCCGGGTAGGACATGGCGACGTTCATGAAGCGGTCCACCATTAGCAGGCCGGATTCCTTGTCCACTTCGTACTTGACCGGTGGGCCATAGGCGGCGATCTCGATGACGACATAAAACTCGTTGGGGGCCTTATCGCCGGGGCCCAGTGTTTCAAAACCCATGGTAAACCTCGTGGTTGTTCGTGTGGGATGATTGGCAGGGCGCTATTTTGAGCCATCCGGCTGCCGATATGCGAGCCGGAGCCGGTTACAGTTTGAATTCGAGCCCGGTTTTCTTCGGTACGGCAATGTTCTTGAGCCGGACATAGTGCGGCAGACCATTGACATAGGGCGGGTAATCCTCGCCCTGAATCAGCGGCAGCAGATATCGGCGGCATTCTTCGGTGATGTGAAAGCCGTCGTCGGTGATGAAATCGCGCGGCATCTTCTTCTCGACATTGGCGACCTGGTCCAGCGGCGATTCGCCGATGTGCCACTCGTAGGGCTGGTCGCGGGTGCGTACGATCACCGGCATCACCCCGGATTTGCCCGCCACCGCCATGTCGATGGCCGCGGCGCCGAGCGCGTAGGCCTGTTCGACGTCGGTGCTGCTGGCAATGTGGCGCGCGGCGCGTTGCAGATAATCGGCTACGGCCCAGTGATATTTGTAACCGAGCTTGGTCTTCACTAGCTTCGCCAGCATCGGTGCGAGGCCGCCCAGCTGCGCGTGGCCGAAGGCGTCGGTGGCGCGGGCTTCGGACAGGAAGTGGCCATCGGCAGTGCGCAGGCCTTCGGACGCGACGATCGCGCAATAGCCATGCTGTTTGACGCAGTGATCCACTCGCGCAAGGAAGGCGGTTTCGTCAAAACTGATTTCCGGAAAAAGGATCATCTGCGGCGCATCGCCTTCATGCTCGGCGGCGAGACCGCCGGCGGCGGCGATCCAGCCGGCGTGACGGCCCATCACTTCCATGATGAACACCTTGGTCGAGGTCTTGGCCATGCTGGCGACGTCGTAGCCGGCTTCGCGGATCGACACGGCCACATATTTGGCAACCGAGCCGAAGCCCGGGCAGTTGTCGGTGGTGGGCAGGTCGTTATCGACCGTCTTGGGAATATGAATGGTCTGCAAGGGATAGCCCATGTCGCCGCACAGATGCGACACCTTGAGGCAGGTATCGGCGCTGTCGCCACCGCCGTTGTAGATGAAATAGCCGATGTCATGCGCCTTGAACACATCGACCAGGCGCTCGTACTCCGCTTGATGCTTGTCGAAACCCTTGAGCCGGTAGCGGCAGGAGCCGAAGGCGCCGGACGGCGTGTGGCGCAGCGCGGCGATGTCCTCGGCGGATTCCTGCGAGGTATCGATCAGGTCTTCGGTCAACGCGCCGATGATGCCGTTGCGGCCGGCGTAGACCTTGCCGATTTTCTCGGGATATTTGCGCGCCTGCTCGATGACCGCTGCCGCGGAGACGTTGATGACGGCGGTGACGCCGCCGGACTGGGCGTAGAAAACATTGCGCGGCATAGGTCTATAGAGCTGGATTGAGGCTAAGTGTTTTAGTTTAATGGAGAAAACGAGTTTGCGGCGATTAAAGGCGGCGATAAAACTCGTTGACGCCATGCGGGGCAACGGTTACTTTTCCGGTTCGCTGTGGCGCTGTGCCGCCGCAGACCACAATTAACGACGACAGGTTTCCCCAAATCATGAGAATTGTTCTGCTAGGCGCGCCCGGCTCAGGCAAGGGCACCCAGGGCGAAAGGCTGGTCGCGCACTACGGCGTGCCGAAGATTTCCACCGGCGATGCGTTGCGCCATGCGGTCAAAGCCGGCACGCCACTGGGCCAGAAGGCCAAGGCGGCGATGGATGCCGGCCAGCTGGTGGATGACGCTATCGTGATCGGCATCGTCGAAGAGCGCCTGCAACACAAGGATACCGAGCATGGATTCATCCTCGATGGCTTCCCGCGCAACGTCACCCAGGCCAAGGTGCTGGATGCGATGCTCGAGCGCCTGCAGCAGCCGCCGATGAGCCGCGCCGTGCATCTGGCAGTGGCCGATGAGGAAATCGTGCAGCGTCTGCTCGCGCGTGCGCACAAGGAAGGCCGTGCCGACGACAAGGAACACGTGATTCGCCATCGCATCGAAGTCTATAACGATGAAACCAAGCCGCTGCTCAATTTCTACGCGCATCAGCACAAGTTGGTGGATGTAAATGGCGTCGGCACGCTCGATCAGATTTTCGAGCGCATCATCGACGCGCTCTGATTCAGCTACTGCGCTCGGCAGCTTGCGTGAGGGCGGTGCTCGTTCGGGCTTGGCGAGGCAGTGGTTCGCCCGGACAATCCTTGCTCCTCATGTGCTGCCAGTAAACTGCGGTTCCTCCGCTTCCTCACGCAATCTGCCTTCGCTCGTGACGCTGAATCAGGGCTCAGTCATCCTTTGCGACGGCGGCTAATTTCAGCAATTCTTCTCCTGCAATTTCCCACCGCCAACCGCTGAGCAGCGGGATTTGCGCCTGCGCGCCTTCCAGCGCCAGCGCCTCGATATCGGCGCGCGGCGCCAGCAGGCCGGCCGGGATGTCGTGCGCCGCCGCGATGGCACGCAGGGGTTCCTGCAATTTCTGCACGCGGGACTTGAATTCCGGCGCCAGCCGCTCATCGCGCGCCAGCGCCGCGGCCGGCGCCGTGCGTGCGGTGTCGAGTGCCGCAAGCAAGCTCTCGCCGTGACGCGCCAGGGTTCTGGCCGGCAGGATGTTCAACGCCCCCAGTTCCGCGAGATCGCGCGGCAGGCGCTCGGCCATGCGGTAAATCGCATCGTCCTCGATGATCCATTTGCGCGGACGATTGTGCGATTGCGCCCGCTGTTCGCGCCATGCCGCCAGTGCTGCGGCCGCGATTTGTGCCTGCGGGCTCAGGCGCGCCAGTCCCTTGAGGCGGCGCCAGGCATCGGCCGGCTCGGTGACGTAGTGGCTGGCGTTGGCGGCGCGCGCGCAATCCTCTTGCAGCCAGCCCAGGCGTCCGGCCTGCGCCAGCGCATCGCGCAATATCGGGTAGAGCATCGCCAGGTGTTCGACGTCGGCGGCGGCGTAGGCCAGTTCGGGTGCGGTCAGCGGCCGGCGCGACCAGTCGGTGCGGGTCAGGCTTTTGTCGAGGACGATGCCGAACTGTTTTTCCACCAGTCCGGCGTAGCCGATCTGGTCGCCGAGCC
>JBOICJ010000238.1:0-2374 GCA_050740035.1 Stenotrophobium sp.
GCTTGCACGACGTGGCTATCCATTTGATCTGGCGCGTTACAACGCGATGGAGGCCCGGCGCAAACAGTTGCAGACCGAGACCGAGAGTCTGCAGGCGGAACGCAATAGTCGTTCCAAGGCCGTCGGAATCGCAAAATCGAAAGGGCAGGACGCGACGCCGCTGCTGGCCGACGTCGCGCAACTGGGTGCCACATTGGCCGCGCGCAGTACCGAACTGAGTGTCTTGCAGCAGGAGATGATGGATTTTCAGCTGGCGTTGCCCAATATCCCTCACGCTTCGGTGCCGGCCGGCAAGGATGAAAACGACAATGTTGAAGTCAGGCGTTGGGGCGAGCCGGGCGTGTACGCCTTCACGGTCAAGGATCATGCTGATCTTGGTGAAGCGCTGGGTCTGATGGATTTCGCCGCAGCGGCCAAGCTCACGGGTGCGCGGTTTACCGTGCTCAAGGGCGAGTTGGCGCGGCTGCATCGCGCGTTGATCCAGTTCATGCTGGATGTGCACACGCGCGAACACGGTTACGAAGAACTGTACGTGCCGTATATCGTCAATCGCGCCAGCCTGCTCGGGACCGGACAGCTTCCAAAATTTGGCGATGATCTTTTTTCACTGAATACCGAGCAGGATTGGCGGCTGATTCCCACAGCCGAAGTTCCGGTCACCAATTTGCTGCGCGATGAAATCCAGTCGGCGGCGGATCTGCCGAGAAAGTGGGTGGCGCATACGCCGTGTTTCCGTGCCGAGGCGGGCGCCGCCGGACGCGATACTCGCGGCATGATCCGCCAGCATCAGTTCGAAAAAGTGGAATTGGTGCAGGCGGTGCGTCCGCAGGATTCTTATGACGCGCTGGAGCAGTTGACGCGCAACGCCGAGGCCATCCTGCAAAAACTGGAACTGCCTTATCGCGTCGTTGCGCTCTGTGCGGGAGACATGGGCGCGAACGCTGCCAAGACTTACGACATCGAAGTCTGGTTGCCCTCACAACAGCGCTACCGTGAAATTTCCTCTTGCAGCAACTTCGAGGAGTTCCAGGCGCGCCGGATGCAGGCGCGATATCGTCCTGAACAGGCCCAGAAGCCGGAATTGCTGCACACGCTCAACGGCTCAGGACTGGCGGTGGGCAGGACCCTGGTGGCCATCCTCGAAAATCACCAGACGGCAGGGGGCGGAATCCGCCTGCCCGCAGCCCTCCAGCACTATCTCCCCAACTGGCGGTTATAGGCGGGCATGAAAAAAGGCGACGCAGATTGACTGCGCCGCCTTTCAGACTTTCCGGGACAGGACTATTTGTCCTTGGTGTCCTTGTCCTTGCGCTTTTGCGACTGGTCAGCGAGGTTTTCATCCCCCGAGTTGCCATTGAAGGCATTATTGATAGCGTTGCCAAAAGACATGCTGATGCCGGGGTTTTCACCAGCGCCTGTTGCCAGCAGACCAGCCGTATCAACAGCTGTGCAGCCTGAGCCGGAACAAGCGTTTCCGAAGGAGCTACCCGTACCGCTACCAGCAAATGCCGAGAGAGGAAGAGACAATATAGCGACGGCTAATACTGATGTTATGCGAATCATGATGCTGTTCTCCGAATTGAACCGGGCACTTAGATATGGAAGCCGAAGCCCAGCGAACCACCAAACTGGGTGTGCAGGTTCTCCTGGTTCCCGATGTTAACTGCGCCCAGCGTGATCGTGACCGGGATGCTGCGAATCGGCGCAATGGAAACACCGGCATTGAAGAAGCGACCGGTGTAATCAGTGATAATTGAAACCTGGCGGCAGATGTAATAGCTCAGACCACCAAAGACATTGGCGCCGGATTTGATATTGCCCTTTCCGTCGGTTCTCTGGAATTGACCGTCGCCGAGACCGAGGTTGGCAACCAAGGCATGTCCACCAATGCTGAATACTTTCGTGCCGACGGCATAGACGCTGGCAACGTTATTGTTTCGGAATGCCGCAGGCCCCCAACGACCAGTGCCGACCACGCCCACGGCAAATGCCGCATTGCCAGGCAGGTTGGTATGCAGCTTGAAGCCAAGGGAGCCGGCATCACCAAAATTGAGCCCGTTGCGATGTGCCACCGTTGCGACGCCGACATCCGTTTCCAGCGCGACATATTTGTCAGCATCGCCTAGGCCGAAGCCAAGACCTGCGGCGCCGTCTACACGCTGTTTTGCGTCCTTGTGCAAGGTCTGACCATAGACGCCGATGCCGACATCACGCCACTGGGCACCGTAGGCAATGGGGGAGCCAAAAGATGTGCCGGCATAGGCGGCTGGACCGGCTGCCTGAGCGGCAAGCTGCCCTTGATCCTGTGCTTGTGCAGCGCCACTAGCGAGCGCCAGCACGCCCAGACCAATCATTCCCGTACTCAGTTTTAAGC
>JBOICJ010000239.1:0-4848 GCA_050740035.1 Stenotrophobium sp.
GCCTGGGCTGAATCGTCAGCAGCGGCAAGCCGGCGACTTGCTCGATCTTGGGCGTCTCCGAACCCGGCACACGCTCCAGAATGCGTTGCACATCCCCGGAAATTCTCAGCAGTTCTTTGAAGTCATCACCAAAAACCTTCACCGCAACATCGCTGCGCACTCCGGAAATCAATTCGTTCATGCGCATCTGAATCGGCTGCGAAAACTCGAAGGCTGTGCCGGGCACACTCTTCGCCGCCGCTTCAACTTCCTCCAGCAGTTTGCGCTTCGATTTCGCGGGGTCAGGCCATTGCGAGCGCGGTTTGAACTGTACATAGATATCGGCCCGTCCCGGCGGCATCAGGTCGGTGGCCACGTCCGCGGTGCCGTTGCGGGCGAAGACGAAATCCACTTCCGGCAAGGCTTTGATCGCCAGATTGAGACGCTCCTGCATGCGCACCGCCTGCTCGACGCCGGTGCCGGGCGGGCGAATGGCGCCGATCATCACGTCGCCCTCGTCGAGCTGTGGAATGAACTCCGCACCCATGCGTGTGGCCGCCCAACCGCAGATAACGACTAATGCCATCGCGCCCATCACAACCGGCCATCGCGCACGCAGTACGCCGCGCAGCAATGGTGCATATCCGCGCTTGGCATTGCGCACCAGCCAGTTATCCTTCTCCTCGATTTTGCCGGTCAGCAGCAAAGCACAAGCCGCCGGCACGAAGGTCAGCGAGAAAATCAGCGCGCCGATCAGCGCCGCGATCACCGCGAACGCCATCGGGTGGAACATTTTTCCCTCGACGCCGCTGAGCGCGAAGATCGGCAGGTTGACCAGCACGATCACAGCGACGCTGACCAGGCTGGGCTTGAACACCTCCCGCGTGGCCTCGTAGACCGTCTCGAAGCGCTCGCCGCGCTCCAGTACGCGGCCCTTATGGTGCTGCGCCTGCGCCAGCCGCAGGATGCAGTTCTCGACAATGATCAGCGCGCCGTCGACGATCAAGCCGAAATCCAGCGCACCCAGGCTCATCAGGTTGCCGCTGACTTTGTTCTCGACCATGCCGGTAAAGGTCGCGAATAGCGCCAGTGGAATCACCATCGCCGTCAGCAAGGCTGCACGCAGATTTCCGAGAAACAGGAACAGCACCACGATCACCAGTACCGCGCCTTCGAACAGGTTTTTCTGCACGGTGGCAATGGTCTGGTTGACTAGCACCGTGCGGTCATAGACCGCCTCGGCCTTGACGCCCGGCGGCAGGTGCTTGTCGATTTCGGCAAGTTTGTTGGCGACGCTCAAGGACACCGTGCGACTGTTTTCGCCGATCAGCATCATGACGGTACCGAGCACCGTCTCCTTGCCATTCAGAGTAGCGGCACCGGTACGCAGATTCTTGCCGATGCCGACCTCCGCCACGTCGCTCACCCGCACCGGAAAGCCGTTACGGGCGGTAATGACGACATCCTCGATCGCCTTGATGTCCGTCAACTGTCCGGGCACCCGCACCAATGACTGCTCGCCGTTGTGCTCGATGTAACCTGCGCCGACATTGATATTATTGGCTTCCAGCGCCTTGATCAGATCGCTCAGCGTCAAATGGTAGGCCAGTAGGCGCGCCGGATCGGGCGCCACCTGATACTGCTTGTCGAAACCTCCGATGGTATTGACCTCGGATACCCCCGGCACCTGTCGCAGCTGCGGTCGTATGGTCCACTCCTGAATCGCGTGCAGGTCGGTCGACGAATACGGCGTGCCGTCCGGCTTGCGTGCACCCGGCGCGGCGCTGACGGTGTACAGGTAAATCTCGCCGAGCCCGGTGGCGACCGGCCCCATTTCCGGAATGACGCCATCCGGCAGTTCGCTCTTCACTTCCTGCAGGCGCTCGCTGATGAGCTGGCGCGCGAAATAAATATCGGTGCCGTCCTTGAATACCACCGTCACCTGCGACAGGCCGTAAGCCGAAGTCGAGCGCGTGTTTTCCAATTTCGGAATCCCGGCCATCGCCGTCTCGACCAGGAAGGTGACGCGCTGCTCCACTTCCAGCGGCGAGTAGCCCGGCGCGCGGGTGTTGATCTGCACTTGGACGTTGGTGATGTCCGGCACAGCATCAATCGGCAGGCGTTTGTATTCGAAGATGCCGAACGCGATGAAGCCAACCACCAGCGCCATCACCAGCCAGCGCTGGCGGATGGAGAAATCGATCAGGCGGGCAATCATGAGCCACCCCCGGCATCGCGGATACGGAGGATCTGCGACACGTCGGCAATAACGACGATGCCGTCGCCCTTGTTACCGGTGTGCGCCGCCTGCGCGATGAGCTCGGCGACAGCATCGGCTTCGCCGTCCTCGCAAACGACCACGAACATGCAGCGCTCGTGGTACATCAGCCCGTCGTCGTCATAGGCGTGGTGGCCACCGGCGCCGCAGCCATGCCCTTGCCCGTGGGCGTCGAGCACGGTGAATCCCGGGAAGCGCGCCAGGCCGTGCAAGGCGCGCACGACTTTGCTCAGCCGGTGCGGCTGAAGATAAGCGGTGATCTGTTTCATGGCTTACTCCTCGTCGCCGCTGCCCTTGAGCAGTTCGGACTTGATGGTGTAGCTGTTTTTTGTCGCATAGCGTTCGCCGGCGGCCAGGCCCCGTTTGATCTCGACCGCTTCGGTGCTGCGTTTACCAGTTTCGACTTTGCACGGCTCGAAGCCCTTGCTGGTCTGAACGAACACCACCGCGTCGTCGTCCAACGTCTGTAACGCGTCGGGAACAACAGAGACCGGCACCCGCAGGTCGTCAACCACGACATCGCCGGTGACGAACTGGCCTGCGATCCATTGGCCGCCCATGTTATCCACCACCGCACGCGCGACCACGCTTTGCGTGTCGCCACTGCCGGAAGGCGCCACATAGGCAATCTTGGCCGTACCGGCGGTCTGCCCGTCGCTGCTCCTGAGCAGTACCGTCATGCCGGCCCGCACGCGCCCAATATCGCGTCCGAAGACGGCAAACTCCGCCCAGACGTTAGAGAGATCGGCCACAACCAGTAACGTGGTACTGCCGTCGACCGTTTCGCCGGGGTTCACACGCCGCTGCAGCACCGTGCCTGCGATCGGCGAGCGTATCGAGTAAGCCTCCAGGCTGTCGTTGGACTCGATGCTCAGCAGCAACTCCCCTTTCGCCACGGCATCGCCAGGACGCTTGGCCACAGTGCGCACGATGCCGGGATAACGGGCGCGCACTTCCTGTTGGCGCTCGGCATTAGGACGGATCGAACCGTAAAGCGTTATGGTTTCGCGGATTTCAGCAGGCCCGGCGACGGCCGTTTCAATGCCGGCCGCCTTGGCGCTGTCAGGGGTGATCTCAGCAATTTGCGGTGCCGGTTCGGTTGCAGTGCTGTCAGGTGTTGCAGTTTTCGGCGCAGGCTTGCCGGAACAGGCGGCAATGCCCATACAGAAGATCAAGATCAGATAACGGGTCATGGGGTGACTCCAGATGTAGTGGTCGCAGCGACAATAGGCTGCGCGGTCAGACGTTCGATTTCGGCATCAAGTCGTTGCGCATCGGCACTGGCGGTAATGGCTTGCTCGCGCAGTTCGAGGACTTGGCGCTGGGCATCGGTAAGCTCAAGAAAGGAAAATCGGCCGTTGGCAAAGCCGCGCTGGGTCAGGGTCAACGCCTGCTCGGCCTCGATCAATGCCTCACCGCGCAACGCCGTGCTTTGCCTGCGCGCCTGTACCGCGGCCTGATAGAGGCCGTAAAGCACCACGCGGGATCGCAAGAAACTGGCGTCGCGTTCGGCATCGCTTTGCCCAATGCGCGCCTGGGCAGCGGCGATTGCGCCTTGATTGCGGTTAAACACCGGCAGCGGCAGGCTCAACGAAGCCACCAGTCCATAGCCCGCGCCCGAGCCGCCGTTTGCGGAATCGGCTTCCAACCGCCGCAGGCCTGCGCCAACGGTCAGATTCGGCACCGCCTCGGCCTGGGCTAGCCTGAGTTCCGATTCACGCAGACGGCGCTCCGTCGCAAACCGCGCGAAATTCGGACTGGTCTTGAACTTGGCCACGAAGCTTGCGAAATCTGCCAGCGGTGGTATCTCATTGAGATCGCCGGCAACCGTTGTGAAGTCAGGCACGCTCTGTCCCCACATCGCACTCAACGCCACACGCCGGGCATCGAGTTCGCCTTGAACACGCTGCAAGTCCAATTGCGCTCGGAGCAGCGCAATGCTGGCTCGATTACGCTCGGCCGTGGAAACTGCTCCGGCATGGATGCGTTTTTCCACAGACACGCCGGCCTGCTGCGCCAGGTTGATTGCACGCTGTGCAACCTCGAGTTGCGCCTGCGCCTCGGCCACGTCCACGTAACGGCGCGTCGTCTCTGCAAGCGCATCGAGCCGAGCAATCGAATAACCAATCTCAGCACCGCGTAAAGCGGCATCGGCAACTTCAACTCGCCGCTCGCGTTTATCACCGAGCTCGATGAGCTGGGACAGCGTCAGCGTGGTCTCCAACGACTTTGCACCACGCGTTGCCCCGGTGCCGCCGAAATTCTCGAGCGTGACGCCGAGTTCGGGATTGGCCCTCAGCCCTGCCTGAAGCTTGTCGGCCTCGACGGCACGCTGCTCATACGGATAGACCTGCAAATCGGGATTACTGCGCAGCGCACGCGCAAGTGCTTCAGACAAACTCAATCCGCTGGAAGCATGAACAGCGGAGACAAAAATGACCGCCGTGGAAACGGCGAACAAGCGCGCCAAATGGCGCGTACAAATGGGAAACATTGGGAACCTCGCAAATCGGCGAGCGCAGTCATGCGCCAGGAAAAACGCCAGCAATAGCGACCATCAGGCCGCGGGGAGGTTCAGCGGGGTGGCGCGC
>JBOICJ010000240.1:0-5486 GCA_050740035.1 Stenotrophobium sp.
CGTCAACGCCGACGGCCTGATCAAGGTCGCGCCGGTGCTGCACTGGACCTCGAAGGAAATGAACGACTACTGCAAGAAGCACGGGCTGCCGAATAACTTTGACTATTTTGATCCGACAAAAGTTGAAGCCAATCGTGAGTGCGGGCTGCACACTGCGCACTGACGGATTCGCTTGATCAAAATGCGCCATCGCCGCCGGGCTGCTACGCGGCCTGCGGCGCTCAGGCGCTACTCCTCACCGACAAAAGTTGAAGCCAATCGTGAGTGCGGATTGCACACTGCGCACTGACCGCTTTACTTGATCAAAATGCCCCTTGGACGCGACAGAAATCTCGCGCTCAAGGGGCGCTCCTGCGGTGCAGATTATCCTTCGCCAGGCGCCCGGAAATAGTGGTTGCGCTGCACTTCATGGCGGCGGCATTCGAGTTCCATGTCGATGCGCCGGGCCTTGGTATAAACCCTCAACGCCTGTACCACCAGCATCATCGCCAGCGCCAGCAGGACGTTGGCGACCAGCGCCGACAGCGCCGAGCCATTGTGGATCGGCATGCCGGCGGCATTGGCGGCATCGAGCACCCAGGGATTGCTGCCGAAGCTCACCGCCTCGCCGCGTATCGCGTCGAACGTGGTTTCGCCCAGCGTCACCCCGATGATGGTGCCGATGAGGATTTTCTTGGTCGCCAGCCACGAGGCCCAGAAGAACAGGGCACCGAACAGCACCAGCTTCAGCGGGCTCAATTGAATCAATAATTGCGTTAGCACGGCAGCCTCCGTCATTCGACACGAGGCCAGTATGCGCAGCCGCGACCCGCGTTCGCGGTTGTCGCGACCAGCGGCGGATTCCCGCGGACACACGGAGCCGGGCGGCCGTTCGCCATCTCAGCGAAAATCCGGCGAACCGGGCTTGCGGCAGCATGAAAATGGGCCGACTATTGACCTTCGCTTAATGCGCCATTCATCATTGGCTCATTAAACCTTGTGCACTGTCTCTCCGGCCATACCTGTGCCGGGCAAAGCGTCGGATGCTGCGCTGCACCATTGGAGAACGACAATGAATGAAACCCCCGGCAATTTCACCGACGAGGATTTGCAGCGTTTCCGCGAGATCCAGCAACTGGCCTACCGCTGCGCCGAGACCATCGGTGCCGAATTAACGCCTGGCACCAGCGAGCGTCAGACTGCGGCCCGCATGAAAACCTGGCTGCTCGATCATGGCGTCGATGACTGGTTTCACCAGCCGTTCGCCTGGTTCGGCGACCGCACTGCGTTCCGCGGTTTCATCGGCTTCAAGCACATGGGCGGCTTCAACCCGGCGTTTTATCCCGGCAATCGCGTGCTGGAGGAAAACATGCCGTTCATCCTCGACTGCGCGCCCTCGAAGCACGGCTACACCGCCGATATCGGTTACTGCGGCGTCGTCGGCAAAAACCCGCTGCTCGACCGGTTGATGGACGATCTCATGGAACATCGCCAGCTGATTCTCGATCTGGTGAAAAAGCGCACGCACCTGTCCGAAGTCAGCCAGGCGGTGGATCGCCTGTGCGCCAAGCAGGGCGTCGAGCCGCGCCACAAGGCGTATCCGTTCCAGGTGCTGGCGCATCGCGTCGAGCAGCTGCGCGACGATGGCAAGCAAAGCCATGGCAGCGTAATGAACTTCGGCGTGCGAAACATCAGCGAGCTGGTGCGCGACCGCATCAAGGGCATGCGCGAAGGCTGGTCGCCACTATGGTCCAGCGGCCACGGCTCGGACCATCCGCCGACACCCGGCCTGTGGGCGGTGGAGCCGCATCTGGGCTTTCGCGATGTCGGCGCCAAGTGGGAGGAACTGCTGGTGGTCACCGAAGACGACGCCTACTGGCTCGATGACGACGTACCGCACGTGCGCCGCTGGATGCAGCGCGGTCTCTGGCATAAACACGCGGCCTGAAGAAAGGAACCTGATCTCATGACACTCGCAAGAACCGTTCAATCCGGCGACGTCGAACTCGCCGTCTACACCTGGGGCAAGCCCGGCACCAAGGCCAAACCGAAGCCGACGGTCGTGCTGGTGCACGGCTACCCCGATGCCGCCAGCGTCTGGAAAGCCACCGCCGAGCTGCTCGCGAAAAAATATTTCGTAGCGGCCTACGACGTGCGCGGCGCCGGCCGTTCCAGCGCACCGGATCACACCGCCGCCTACGACCTCGAACACCTGGTCAACGACCTTGCTGCGGTCGTCGATGCGATCAGCCCGGAAAACCCCGTGCATCTGGTCTGCCACGACTGGGGTTCGATCCAGAGCTGGGAAGCGGTGACTACCGAACGCATGCGGGGCCGCATCGCCTCATATACGTCGATCTCCGGCCCCAGCCTTGATCACGCCGGTTACTGGATCGCACAGCGGCTCAGGAGCGGCTCGCCCGCGGGGCTGGCGCAGGTTGCGCGGCAGTTGGGGCATTCCTGGTACGTCGGCATGTTCCATCTGCCGGCGCTCGGGCCGCTGGCATGGAAATCCGGCCTCGACAAGCTGTGGCCCGCGATTCTGGAAAAAGCCGACGGCGTCCGCCCCGAGGCCAGCGAAACCCAGGCCAGCGATGGCGCCATCGGCGTCAAACTGTACCGCGCCAATTTCGCCAAGCGCGTGCTCAAACCGCAGGAGCGTCGCACCGATCTGCCGGTGCAACTGATCGTCGCCAAACGCGACAAGTTCATGGTGCAGGAAATCTGGGACGACCTGCCGCAGTGGGTGCCCCATCTGTGGCGCCGCGAAGCCGATGCCGGCCACTGGATCCAGGTCAGCCACCCGCAGTTGGTCGCCGACTGGGCCTCGGAGTTCATCGATTTCGTCGTCAACGGCAAGGAGACCACCGCGCTGCAGCGCGCGCGGGTGCGTCCGGGACGTGCCGGCAAAAAGCATAGCGGCAAGCTGGTGGTGGTCACCGGTGCCGGCTCCGGCTTCGGCCGCGAAACCGCGCTGCTGTTCGCCGAACAGGGCGCCGACGTGGTCGCGGTGGACATCAACCTCGAAGCCGCCAAGCGCAGCGCCGAACTGGCGCGCCTGCTGGGCGCACAGGCCTGGGCGAAAAAGGTGGACGTCGGCAGCGCCGAACAGATGGAAGCGCTGGCCAACTGGGTCGAACAGGAACTCGGCGCGCCGGACGTGGTGGTCAACAACGCCGGCATCGCGGTCTCCGGCAGCTTCCTCGACACCAGCGTCGATGACTGGGAGCGCGTACTCGGCGTCAACATGTGGGGCGTGATCCACGGCTCGCAACTGTTTGGCCGGCAGATGGTCGCCGCCGGCAAGCACGGCCATATCGTCAATGTCGCCTCGGCCGCGGCGTTCGCGCCCTCGCGGTCGCTGGCGGCGTATGCGACGACCAAGGCGGCGGTAAAGATGCTGAGCGACTGTATCCGCGGCGAACTGGCCGAGAAGCACATCCGCGTCTCCACCATCTGTCCCGGCTTTTCCGCCACCGGCATCACCCAGAGCGCGAAATTCGTCGGCCTCAGCGAGGAGCAACAGGCGCAGCGCCGCGACAAGGTCACGAACCTCTACAAACGCCGCAACCTCAAACCGGAAACCATTGCCAAGGCGATCCTCGCTGCGGTGGAGAACAACACCCCCGAAGTACCGGTCGGCGCCGAAGCACACGGCATGCGCTTGATCTCACGCTTTCTGCCCAGTCTCTCGCGCCGTCTGGCGCGGGTCGATCTGGCTCCCTGAACCTGCCCTTTCATCCGCCATCCACAAGGAGGCTCACATGAGCGCCACCCCCATCACCGCAAATCTCGGCAAAGCCGCCGCCAGGCCCGGAAAGAAACCGGCGTCGCACACGGTCGGCAAACTGGTTCCGCGCAAAGTCCAGTTCGATTGGTCGGAGACGCCGGTGGACTGGATTCCCGGGCATCCCTTCGCCAGCTACTTCATCAACGAGATCAACACGATTCTGCCGGCCGGCGAATTCTGGTTCTGCCGCCTGTACAACAAGGCGCTGCCCTACGTCACCGACGACAAGCTGCGCGAGGACATGCAGATGTTCATGCGCCAGGAAGCGATGCACGCGCGCGCGCACAGCAGCGCCATCGAAACCTATCTCAAGCAGCGCGGCATCGACACCGAGCGCAACACCCGCATCATGGACTGGCTGTTCGAGAGCGTGCTGGCCGACGAACCGCTCGGCCGCAAACTGCCGAAGTTTCTGGAAAAGCAATGGCTGGTGTTCCGCCTCGGCATCATCGCTGCAATCGAGCACATGACCTGCGTGCTCGGCACCTATGCGCTGGAGAACAAGCACTGGGACGAGGCCGGCGCCGACGCCACCCTGCTCGACCTGATCCGCTGGCACGGCGCCGAAGAGATCGAGCATCGCAGCGTCGCCTTCGATCTCTACCAGCATCTCGGCGGCCGCTATCTGTCGCGCTACTACCTGGCGTGTATCGCCACACCGGCGGTATTCGGACTCTGGGTCGACGGCGCCGCGCACATCATGGGCCAGGATCCGCGCTTCGCCGACAAGAAACCGGCGCTGTGGAAACCGTGGATCTGGCTGGAATGGTCGCGCGTCGGCAGGACCGGCCAGTTGCCCAACCCGCTGTGGCTGATTTTCCTGAAGCAGCTGCCGTTCTTCAGCCCCTGGTACGACCCGGTCAAGGAAGGCTCGACCGAACAGGCGCTGGCCTACCTCAACCAGTCGCCCGCCGCCGCGCGCACCGCGGCCTGAAGGGAAAAAATGCCACAGCGTCACATCACTCCGGTGTGGCCATGTTCAAGGAGTGTCTGAACAAGTAGCGAAATAAGCGCCGACCGAAGCTGCGCGCCGGCGAACTGGGCGGCGGAAAAAGCGTCGTGCGATGCAATTCCGTCGGCCACGGACGATCTCATCACACTTTCAGGCGGTCATCCGGACGCGCGACCAGGCTATACAGCGTTGGCATCAGAAAGATGCCGATCACCAGGCGCGAGATCATGCCGCAGACAATGACCAACGCGAACGGTCGCTGCGAATCGGTACCCACACCGGTGGCGATCGCCGCCGGCAGCAACCCGAGTGCAGCGACCAGCGCGGTCATGATGATCGGCCGCAGACGCAGGATTGCCGCCTGACGAACTGCATTTGCGAGAGGAACGCCGCCGAGGCGCAGTTCGTTTACGTAGGAAATATAGACCACCGAAGTGAGTACCGAGACGCCGAACAGCACCACGAAGCCGATGCCAGAGGAAACCGAGAATGGCGTGCCGGTGAGCCAGAGCGCGAGGACCGCGCCGACCGGCGCGGTCAGCAGCACGCCGAGTACGGTGATGAGCGGGAATTTGAAGTTGCCGTACAGCACGAACAGCAGACCGAAAATCAGCAGCACGGTCAGCGGCAGGATCACATCCATCTGCGCGCGCGACGCGGTGTATTCCTTGTACTCTCCGCCCCAATCCAGTCGATAACCCTGAGGTAGCTTCACGTTTTTTGCGACCTGCCCGATGGCGTCACCCACGGCGCTGGCGAGGTCGC
>JBOICJ010000241.1:0-12916 GCA_050740035.1 Stenotrophobium sp.
GCCGAGGACAGCCCGCAGGTCCACACCGACCTGATTCGCGACATGATCGCGCAGCACCAGTATTACGCGGCGCTGGCGCATATCCAGGACATGCAGCGCAACAACGGCAACACCCGCGAGCTGCGCTTTCTCGAAGCGGAAACGCGGCGCAATCTCGGGCAATCGGTGGAGTCGGCGCGGCTCTACCAGTCGTTGCTCGACACCGCCTACGCGGCACAGGCCTATCACGGACTTGGGCTGCTCAACGCCCGCCGCAACATCGGGCTGTCCGTTCAGCAACTCGACAAGGCCGTGCAGCTGGAACCGACCAACGTGCAGTTCCGCAATGATCTAGGCTACGCACTGATGGTGGCGCACCGTTATCCGCAGGCTCTGACGCAGTTGGCGACGGCGACCGAACTGGATCAGCACAACCAGCTGGCGCGCCACAACCTGATCGTGCTGCTGCTGGTGACGCACGACACCGCCAACGCGGAAAAAATGGCGCAGGACAGCAATGTCGGCGCGAAGGAGTTTTCCGAAGCGCGCCGTCAGGCGCGGCAGATTGCGCAAAATGGCCCGCGGGCCGGAGGTTGATATGAAACAAGCAATATTGGGTCTGCTGCTGTTGCTGCCGTTATCGGCGTTCGCGGCACAGGACTCGGACGCGCCCTACCATGTCGGCGACGAGGTGCGTGCCTGGACCGCGTTGCAGGACAGCAACAGCGCCAGCGTCGATGCCGTGCGGCCGATGCCGGGTGAAATTTCCGATCTGATCTATGCCCGCTATCTCAAGTCGTTCGAGCAGGCGATTCCCGAACATTTCGACCGCGAGAGCTTTGTCGGCAGCGGTGGTAGCTCGAACTGAGCCGGTTGTCCATGCGAACCCCAGAACACTCTCAGGGTGTTGCATTTCGTTTGTGAATTCGGGGAGTCCTGCCGGTTCCTGGCGAAAAACTGGATGCCCGCTTTCGCGGGCATGACGGATGAAAATTCCGTTACTATCGCAAAATGGAATTAGCCGACGTTGAGCGCCAGCACGTCGCAGCACGCCTTGTGCACCACACTTTCGTCGGTATAGGTAAACAGCGATGCCAGCCCGCTGTGCGGGCGATGGCCGACCACGACCAGGTCGGCGGCAAGCGCTTTTGATGCGCGCAGGATTTCCGTCACCACGCCGCCGGTTACGACCTGCACCGCCGATTCCGGTATGCCCAGTTTTCCGCACATGGACAGCAATTGCTCACGCGCCTGCGATTCGAGTTGTTGTCCCAGTTCGGTCGGCGCCATGATCATCGCCGCACCGGCATCGAGCGGGATGAATTCGACGGCATGAATCACCGACAGCCGCGCCTCGAAAACTCGCGCCAGATCGAGCGCACGTTGCAGAACCCGTTCGCCGAAATCGTTGACCTCAACCGCCGCCAGGATATGGCTGTATGGGCTGTTCATCGCGCGCTCCTTTTCAGGCTGGGCTTACGCGCCTATGTTACACGCGGCATTCCTGTGTAGGGCGGGTTAGCGAAGCGTCCCACAGGGATTCTCTTTGGTCATAACCCGCCTTCCGAAGCATGATCGTTGACCGCCTTGCGCTACGGCACCACGGGACATCCGCGCGGCAGTGCGACACCGGGCAGGCATTCGGTCACGATTGCCGGGCGCGCAACCGTCACGGATCCCATGGTCACGCTGGCATTGCCCAGCCCGACGCCGAGGGTTTGCAGCAGCGGATTGATCAGCGAAGTGAGCAAGCCGTTGACCAGGGTCAGCAGCGGTTGCACCAGTCCGGTGATACCGGAGACCAGATTGTTGACCAGCCCGCCGAGTATGCCGGTGAGGCCGCTGCCGGTCTGGGTGGTGGTCAGCCCCAGGCCGAGTTGCGCGCTGGCGGCGGCGCTGAGGGTCTGGGGATTGGTGTCGGTGGTGCCGGGGTTATTGGCCTGATAGGTCGGCGACTTGGTGCCGGCAACGGGCGTGAATTGTGTGACGTCGAGCAGATTCTGGCGTCCCGTGGAACCGACGCCCAGAGAGGTCAGGGCGAGACCGAGCTTCAGGTCGGTACTGCCCAGATTGAGGCCAACACAGAGCCCACCGACCTTTGCGCCGATGCAAGTCGCATCCAGGCTGACCTCGGCAAGCGGTAAGGAGGCTGAAGACGCAGACGGGAGTGGTGCCGAAATGGCGCTGCTGGAAAAAGTGCCGACATTCAGTGCCGCGATGCCGGTCTGTGCGCTGAGTGAGGCGATCGGCTGGCCGTTGTTGACGCCCGCGGCCGGGCATTGCAGCTTGTCGAGATATGCGGTCGCCGGCGCCACCACCGCATCGACGCCGAGATTGAGTGGCGGCGAGACCACGCTGATCGTGGTCTTGAGGCCCAGCACGCCGCCCAGAACGTTCAGCAGGCCGTTGAGTACGCCGCTGATGCCGGTGGACAGGCCGTTGAGCAATGCGCCGGCTTGAATGCGGACGCTCAGCAGAACCTGTGAGGTGCTGGCACTGGTCTGTCCCGCGCGGCCCGGGCCACCGAGCTTGGGCGGCTGGATCACGGTGGCGAAGACCTTGATGGCAGCCACGCCCGGGATGTCGGCGATGGTGTTGTTCAACTGTATCGGCGTCGGGCCGCCGCTGGCGTTGGAGCGCGAGGCCAGCGCCAATGCCATGACCAAGTCCTGCAGATTGACGAAGGGCACATCGCCGGCGATGTTGCCGACCGGGGCGAGAATGCTGCCGAGCGGAATCGGCGTGGTGTTGCTGCTCTGGCCGGCCAGGGTTTGCAGGGTGCTGATCACCTGTGGATTGACCACGCCGCCGCTGAGCGCGCCGGTCAGGCCGCTGAGCGTTGCACCCAGCAGCACGGTCTGGTTCAGGGTGGTGGGATCGGACAGGTCGCTCACGCTGATGCCCAGCGCGGTCGCGAGCTGGCTGGCGGTGACGTTGACGTTGGCCAGGCCGTTGTAATTGGCGACCGTGAGGTTGACGTTGCCGCCCAGCAAGCCCGACAGCAGGCTGTTCAGCAGGCCTTGGTTCAGTGATGCAATACCGCTGCCGATGCTCAGGCTGCCGAGCGCGTTCTGCGTGGCCGTTGCCGAGGCGTAGAGCGTGCCGGACGAGGAGGAACCGAGGAACGGCAGCAGGCGGGCCGGTGCCGGCGCGGTGAGATTGACCCGTACCGAGTCGATATCCGGGTCGCCCGCGGCCAGGGGCTTGAAGCCGCGCAGGCCGGTGCCGTCGGTGACGGTTTCGATTTCCCCCAGTTCGACGTAGGGCGAGCCGTTGAAACCGGCTTTGCCGATGGTCGTGCCGGAGGGATTATTCAGATTGATGATGCGGGTGACTTCGGCTTCTGCGTTGGATTGAACGCCGGGAACGCCGTTGTTGGCGCAGCCGCTGACCTGCTGTGCGGCGGACAGCGCGCTGAGCGTGGCGAGCCTTTGCAGATCGCGCTGTGCGTAATACAGCCGGCCGATGTCGATTGACAGCGTGACCGCGGCGAGGATGGCGATCAGCGAAATCGCCACGAACACGGCGACGGCACCGTGCTGGCGGCGCTGGGAACTGCATCTGTCTGTGCGTGGTTTCAAGCTGCGCATGACCGCTCCCGCTGGTGGGCAGCATGATGGCATGCCGGCCGCGAGCGTGGCGACTTCATGCCGCCCAGCGGTGCGGTGGGGCCGATGAGTGAATCACGTATCTCCCTCACCACGGCCCTCTCCCGAAGGGAGAGGGGGAATGAAGCGTTTATTACCTCTCACTCTGGGAGAGGTCGCTGCGCAGCAGCGGGTGAGGGGGCGCGCAGCGCGGGAGAGGCCGGCGCGTTAGCGCCGGGTGAGGGCATGCCGTGCGTCTACGCAGGGACTGGCAAGACGTTGGCCAGCCGGGCAAATTCAGCCGGACTGAGGCGTTCGGCGCGGATGCCGGGGTCGATGCCGACTGCGCTGATTTGCGCTGCCGTGAGCAGTCCCTTGAGTCCGTTGGACAAGGTCTTGCGCCGCTGCCCGAAGGCGGCGGTCACGACGCGATCGAACGATTTCAGATCCGTGATCTCGAACGGCGCGGGCCGCGGCGTCAGCCGCACGATCGCGGAGGCGACTTTCGGCGCGGGCGTGAATGCGCCGGGGCCGACGGTGAACAGCCTGACCGCCTCGGCCCGCGCCGCCAGCGTCACCGTCAGGCGGCCATAGTCGTCGTCGCCGGGATCGGCGCACATGCGATCGACCACTTCCTTTTGCAGCATGAAGTGCATGTCGCGGATATGGCCTGCGTAGTGCAGCAGATGAAACAGGATCGGCGTGGAAATGTTGTATGGCAGGTTGCCGATCAGCCGCAGTTTTTCGCCGGCTGGCGCCAGCGCGGCGTAATCGACCTTGAGCGCGTCGGCCATGATGATTTCGAGCGCGGGGTTGTCGCCGCAGGCGGCACGCAGATGCGGAATGACGTCGCGGTCGAGCTCGATCGCGCGCAGATGGCCCAGGCGTTGCAGCAGCGGCGCGGTCAACGCGCCGAGGCCGGGGCCGATCTCGATCAGCTGATCCTGCGGCTGCGGATTGATGCTGCGGATGATGCGTTCGATGACATTGGCATCGTGCAGGAAATTCTGGCCAAAGCGTTTCTTTGCGGCGTGTTCGCCGTGCGCGGTGCGCGCGATGCGGCTCATGCGTGTAGCGCCAGTGCCGCGTCGATCGCTGCTTGCAGACTACCGCTGTCGGCTTTGCCGGTGCCGGCCAGTTCCAGCGCGGTGCCGTGATCCACCGAGGTGCGGACGATCGGCAGGCCCAGGGTGATGTTGACCGCATGGCCGAAGCCGGCGTGCTTGAGCACCGGCAGACCCTGATCGTGGTACATCGCCAGTACCGCGTCGGCGTCGTCGAGATATTTCGCGGTGAATAAAGTGTCGGCGGGCAGCGGCCCGCGCAGGTCCATGCCCTGTGCGCGCAGGCGCTCGAGCACCGGCGCGATGATTTCGATTTCCTCGCGACCGAGGTGGCCGCCTTCGCCGGCGTGCGGATTGAGACCGCAGCAGAGGATGCGCGGGCGGGCGATGCCGAAACGGCGCACCAGATCGGCGTGTAGCACCTCCAGTACCGCACGCAGGGTGTCTGCGGTGATTGCCGCCGGCACGTCCTTGAGCGGTAGGTGGGTGGTTGCCAGTGCGACGCGCAAGTCGCCTGCAACCAGCATCATCACCGGCATTGGCGTGCCGGTGAGTACGGCGAGAAATTCGGTGTGGCCGGTGAATGCGATGCCGGCGTCGTTGATGATGCTCTTCTGCACCGGGCCAGTGACCAGTGCCTGCGCGTCGCCACGCTGGCAATGGCGCACGGCCTGCGTCAGCGTTTCCAGCACGTAGGCGGCGTTGCGGGTGTCGAGCCGGCCGGGCACTGCGGCGGCGGCCAGCGGCACCGGCAGGGTGCGCAGTTGTCCGCCACGTTGTTCGGCGGGCGGCTGATCAAACTGCACTGGGGTCAGGTGCAGCGGCAGGCCGAGTTGTGCGGCGCGCTGCTGCAATAAAACCGGGTCGCACACGGCGACCAGTTCCGCGTCATGCGCGGTCTGCGCCACACGGATCAGTAAATCCGGTCCGATCCCGGCGGGTTCACCCGGCGTGATCAGCAGACGCGCAATGTCCGGTCTCCGTCTGCCGTCTGCCGTCTGCCGTTTCACGGTCTAAGTTCAGGACTTCGCGGCTTCCGCAGCGTCGGCGTCGGATTGGACGCGGTACTCGACGTAGGCTTCCGCACGCAGGCGGCGCAGCCAGGTTTCGGTTTCTTCCGCGAACTTGCGCTGGCCGAGGGTTTCGCGCGCGCGCGCGCGGCGGGTGTCGTCGGTGATGTCGCGCGTGCGGCGTGCGACCACGCTGGCGATATGCCAGCCGAACTTGGTGTGGAACGGCGCGCTGATCTCGCCGGGCTTGAGTGCGTCGATCTGTTTCTGGAACACCGGGTCGAACACGCCCGGCGGCTGGAAGCCGAGGTCGCCGCCGCTGTTCTTGGAGCCGGGATCGTCCGAATACTGTTCGGCCAGTTTGGCGAAATCCTCGCCGCGCTTGAGGCGGTCATGGATGTCACGGATCAGGGCCTGCGACTGCGCCTCGTCGCGCACCGCATTGGGCGTGATCAGGATGTGGCGGGCGTCGGTCTCGGTCACGGTCTGGCGGACATCGCCGCCGCGCACGTCGTCGAGCTTGAGGATGTGGAAACCGCTGCCGGCGTCGATCACGTCGCTGACTTCGCCTTTCTTGAGCTTGGCGGCCTCCGCGGCGAACACCGTCGGTAGGTCGGCGGCCTTGCGCCAGTCGAGGTCGCCGCCCTTGAGCGCCTGCTGGCCGTCGGAATGGGCGATGGCGAGCTGCGCGAAATCGGCGCCGTTCTTGAGTTGCTTGGCCAGGTCTTCGGCCTTGGCGCGATACTTGGCGCGAACCTCGGGGCTGGCGCCGTCCGGCACCGCGACCAGGATGTGCGAGAGATGGTATTCGACGTTGTCCGCGGCGCTCTGGCTGGACAGATACTGGTCCACGTCCTGGTCGGTGACGACGATGCGGCTTTCCACTTCCTTCTGACGCAGGCGGTTGATCAGGACCTGGTCGCGCACCTGGTTGCGCATCGCCAGATAGTCCATGCCTTCCTTGCGCATGGCGTCGGCGAAGGCCGACAGCGTCATGCCGTTGTGCGAGGCGATGTTGGTCATGACATCGTTGAGTTCGCGGTCGTCGACGGTGATACCGGCCTGCTTGGCGCGCTCGAGCTGGATCTTGTTCAGGATCTCGTGCTCGAGCACCTGCGCGCGCAGCACGTCTTCCGGCGGGTCGCTGATCTTGCGCTGCTTGAGTTCGTCGCGGGCCTGGGCCATCGCGGTGTCGAGTTCGCTCTGCAGGATGACGCCGTCGTTGACGACGACGATGATGCGGTCGAGCACTTGCGCGGCGCCGGCCGAGGCCGTCAGCAACAGCAGGGATGCGGCGAACAGCCGGGTCAATAATGTTTTCATGGGATGAACGGTGCGGGAACGGTGCAAGGTTAGCATGTGGCTGTGGAAAGCTTGAGACGTGTAAACCGGCCGGGGGTTCCCCGCCGGCTCTCCGGCCGTCACCCGCTGTCGGCAGATGTTCAAATCAATATGTTATAAATTATTAATTTAATTTAAAATTATTAAATATAATAAAACAATATTTCCAGCGCAAAACGGCACAGCGGGTGGCGCTCCGGCATGCGGTCAGCGTGGCGGCAGGGGCTGCTCCGGCGGCAGCAGTCCTTCAAAGCCGGTGCCGATGCGGCTCAGGCCCTTGAGTTCGAGCTGCATGTAGATGCCGCTGTCGCGCTTGCCGCTGGCGTTGGCGATATAGCGGCGGTACGAGGTGCGCAGCGCCCAGCAGCAGGTGTCGTATTCGACGCCGGCGAGCGTGTCCACGGTCTGGTTGTTGGCCAGCGAGTAGCGCCAGCGTCCCGCCAACTTCCATGCGCCATAAATCGGCGTGGAGGCGATGAAGTCGGTCTGTTCCAGCAGGCCCCTGCGATAGTGATAGGCAAGGTCGGCGCGCCGCTCGCCGTCGAGATAGTGCAGCGCGAATTCGGTGCGGCTGAAATCGTGCGTCTCCGGCGACCATTGCAGGTCGCTGGACGTGGCCCAGTGCCTGGAGATCACGTAGTCGAGCGTGCCGACGAAATCGGTGGCGCCGTTGCTGGGCGCCGGTTCGCCCGGCAGCGTGACCCGCGGTGCGCTGAAGCGATAGATCTCGCCGAGGCTGCTGCTGAGCCAGACCGTGCCGGTCTCGGGATTCATCAACCGCGAACCCAGCGCGAAGGTGGCGTGGTTGGCGTCGGAAATGCGGTCGCCGCCGTAGTAGCGGTTGCGCTCGAACAGCTGCGTATTGTCGAAGTCCGCCAGACCGCTATCGAAGACCGGCAGGCTGCTCTGGTCGCGATAGGGTACGTAGAGATAGCCGATCTGCGGCTCCAGCGTTTGCAGGTTGCCGCTGTCGGTCATGCGGTCGAAGCGCAGGCCGCCGCTGGCGCTGAACTCGGGCAGCGCGCGTGACGGCCGCTTCGACTGGCCGGGCGCCGCGTCGCTGAGTTGATAGCCGGTATAGCGGAAATCCAGCTGGCTGCTGCTGAACCAGTTGATGTCGTCGCGCGCAAAGCGCAGGTAGGGGTCGAGGTCGATGCGCTGGCCGTCGACCGAATTCGGGCGCACGAAATTATCGTACTCGCCGGTGAATCCGGCATGCGTGTTGTAAAGGCTTTGCGGCGAGAGTGCTACGAAGCGGATTTGCGGCAGCCGCCGGTACGGCTGGTCGGCGGACAGGATCGTGGTGGACAGCGTCTGGTAATCCTGCAACAGCCCGGTGATGCTGTAGACGGTCGGTGCCTGGTAGGTGAGGCTGGCGCTGCGGTCGAGGTAGCTCAGCGTGCTGGCGTCGAGATTGGTGGAGCTGAAATCGTTGAAGTAGTCGGGGTCGCTGACATCGGTAAAGCTGATTTTCGCCGCCAGCCGGTGATTGATCAGGCCTTCGTGGTTGTACGAAAACAGGCGCCGCGTGATGCCGGTGGACTGGTCGTGCTTGAGATACTGGAAATCGAGGTCGCCTTCGTTGTGCGTGAACAGGTAGCGAAACGCGGTACCGAGCTGGATGCCGCGCTTGGACATGTAGCGCGGCGTCAATGTGGCGTCGTAGTTCGGCGCCAGATTGAGATAGAGCGGGATGCGCAGGTCGAGACCGTTGTTCACGCTCTGGCCAAGGGTCGGGAACAGCAGGCCGGTATGACGCAGATTGTCCAGCGGAAAGCGGAAATACGGCATGTAGAACACCGGCACGTTGTCCAGCAGCAGTCGCGCATTGGTGGCGGTGCCGACGCCTGAGGCGTAATCGAAATGGATCTTGCCGGCCTTGACGTACCAGGCGTCGGAGCCGGGTGCGCAGGTGGTGTAATTGGCGTTCTGGATATCTGCTGTGCCCGATTTGAACAACTTGATCTGGTCGGCACTGCCGCGCCCAGCGCGCACCGGCAGCGTGAACTGGGTGTTGCTGAATGCGCCGCTCTCGGCGTTCAGATCGAAATCGGCCTGCTGGCTCCTGATCACCAGTTCGTGCGTGCGGAACAGCGATTCGGTATTGATCTTGATCAGGCGCTGCTTGTCGTCGTAGGTCAGCGCATTGGCGGAAAATTCCTTGCCGCCCTGCTTGAGCAGCGCCGAGCCGAGCAGCTTGCTCAAGCCATCCTTCTCGAGTTCGACGTGATCGGCGGTCAGCACCACCGGCCCAGTGTCGGGGCCATCCGCAGGCTGGTCCCCCGGCAGATAAAGCTGCGGGCACATCGCCGGCTCGGGGGCGCCGTTCGATGCGGATGACGCGCAGGCGAGATCGCAGCACAGGGCCAGCGCCAGCAGCAGCAATGTTCTCTGGATGGTTGAAGGCAAGCGCTGAGTTCCCAGGGGGCCGGTGCGGCACGGGGTTGATTTTCAGCTATTCGCAGCGCTCAGGTAAACCTGTGTGGCTTCGATGGGATTTGGCTGGCGGCGCAATGGCGTCTGCGCGTAAGCTTTGCGCGTCTTCATTTCAACACCGATTTCCTCGTGACCACCACTGATCCCGCCAACGACCCGCGCGCCCGGGCGGCCCGCGACTGGGCCGCCGCGCAGTTGCGGCTGCAACAGCCGGAGTTTGCCCCGGCCTCGGCCGACGCCAGCTTTCGCCGCTATTTCCGCATTTCGGAGGGCGCGCGCTCCTGGGTGGTGATGGACGCGCCGCCGCAGCAGGAAGATTGCCGCCCGTTTCTGCACGTTGCCGCCTTGCTGCATGAGGCGGGGCTCAACGCGCCGGTGATTCACGCGCAGGATCTCGAGCGCGGATTCCTGCTGCTGTCCGATCTCGGCCGGCAGACTTACCTCAATGTCATCGATGCCGGCAATGCCGAGGCCCTGTTCAGCGATGCCATCGACGCCCTGATCCACTGGCAGCAGGCCTCGCGGCCGGGGCAGTTGCCGCCCTACGACGAGGCCTTGCTGCGCCGCGAACTGGCGTTGTTTCCCGACTGGTATGTCGCGCGCCACCTGCAACGCGAACTGATGCCGGCGCAGGCCGATGCGTGGCGCGAGACCTGTGATGTGCTGGTGAGCCGTGCGCTGGCGCAGGCCCGGGTCTACGTGCATCGCGATTACATGCCGCGCAATCTGATGATCGCCACGCCCGCTGTCGACGGGCGATCCCCGTCGCAGCCCGGCGTGCTGGATTTTCAGGATGCGGTGTACGGCCCGATCGGCTACGACGTGGTGTCGTTGTTCAAGGATGCCTTCCTGTCCTGGCCCGAGGCGCGTGTGCACGAATGGGCGCAGCGCTACTGGCAGCGCGCCCGCGCCGCCGGGTTGCCGGTGCCGGATGCGTTGCCGGATTTCATGCGCGATTTCGATTTCATGGGCGTGCAGCGCCATCTCAAGGTGCTGGGCATTTTCGCCCGCATCAACTACCGCGACGGCAAGCCGCACTACCTGAAGGATACGCCGCGCTTCATCGGCTATGTGCGCGAGGTGGCTGCCAGATATCCCGAGCTGGCCGGGCTGCTGCGCTTGTTCGACGAACTCGGTCTGCACGCATGAAAGCAATGATTCTCGCGGCTGGACGACGGCGACACGGCGCCGTGAGCGCCGCAGGCGCGAGCGTGGGTGCGGGAGCCGGCGTACTGCGTGCGGCGAACGGAGTGCGTGTTCAGATGCAGTGGCATTGTCTGGCGAGATCAGGAACATGAAAGCAATGATTCTCGCCGCAGGCAGGGGTACCCGCATGCGCGAACTCACCGAGCACACGCCCAAGCCGCTGCTGCCGGTGCGCGGCAAGCCGCTGATCGAGTATCACCTGGAGCAACTGGCGCGCAGCGGTGTGCGCGAATTCGTCATCAACACCGGTTGGCAGGGCGAGAAAATCGAGGCGGCGCTGGGTAACGGCAAGCGCTGGAATGCGCGCATCCAGTATTCGCACGAAGGCTGGCCGGCGCTGGAAACCGGCGGCGGCGTTTTCAAGGCGTTGCCGCTGCTGGGCGAAGAACCTTTCCTGGTGGTCAACGGCGACGTGTTCATCGAATGCGAGTGGCGGCCCTGGGTGCGGCGCGGGCTGGCGCACGGCGATCTGGCGCATCTCGTGCTGGTGCCCAATCCGGCACACAATCCGCGGGGCGATTTCGGGCTTGTCGCCTCGCGCATCAACGAACGCGGTTCGCAATCCACGTTCAGCGGTATTTCGATCCTGGATCCGTCGCTGTTCGCGGATTGCAAGCCGGGCGCGTTCAAGCTGGCGCCGCTGTTGCGCAAGGCGGCGGACAAGGGTTATGTGACCGGTGAACTGTTCACCGGACGCTGGTCCGATGTCGGTACGCCGGAACGCCTGCGACAACTGGAAACGAGGAAGAAATCATGATCAAGGTGCACAAGGCGGCAGACGGAAAGATCGCGCAGTCGGTCAATTATGGCGCCGACCAGTTCATCGCCGACGAGCCGCCACCGCTGGGCGAGAACGGCGGCCCCAGCCCGCACGACCTGCTGGATTCCGCGCTCGGTGCCTGCACCGCGATGACGGTGATGCTGGTGGCGCAACGCAAGCAGTGGCCACTGCAGGATGTGCGCGTCGACATCACTCACAGCGAAGACGACAAGACTTATCGCATCGACCGCAAGATCGAACTGGTGGGAGCGCTCACCGAGGAGCAGCGGCAATACCTGTTGGGCATCGCCAACAAGTGTCCGATTCACCGCGCGCTGCACAAGACCTTCGAGGTCAGTTCAACACTGACCGGCTGAGTCAGCAGGCGCGCCATTCCTCCAGCACCGCGTTCCACACCGGCGGCGTGTACAGCAGAGTGTCGTGTCCTTCGTTGGGAACGATCAGTTCGTGTGCGTGCGCGAGACGCGAAGTGTCCTGCGGTGCATGGACCTTGCCATCGTGCGGCGACCAGATGCCGCGCAGAGGCCCATCAGCTGTTGGGCATCGCCAACAAGTGTCCGATCCACCGCGCGCTGCACAAGACCTTCGAGGTCAGTTCAACCGAGGTCAGTTCAACGCTGACCGGCTGAGTCAGCAGGCGCGCCATTCCTCCAGCACCGCGTTCCACACCGGCGGCGTGTACAGCAGGGTGTCGTGTCCTTCGTTGGGAACGATCAGTTCGCGTGCGTGCGCGAGACGCGAAGTGTCCTGCGGCGCGCAGACATTATCGTGCGGCGACCAGATGCTGAGCAGCGGCACTTCGGCGCCGGCCTCGTCTTTGCCAAGTTCAGCGAGCCAGGCGCTGCCATGCTTCATCTGCGCGAGGTTGCGGCCGCGCCGGGCCATCTTCGCGGGGATGAAGACGCCGTGGTGCGGGCTGCCGATGGTGACCACGCGCGCAACCTGCGCGCTGCCGAAGCGCCGCAGGTAACGCCGGATCACCAGCCCGCCCATGCTGTGGCCGACCAGCATGACGCGCGTTTCGCCGCTGCGCTGGCACAGGTCGCCGACGGCCCGCTGCAGTTGCGCCGCGTAATCGTCGATGTCGCCGAGCACCGGATACAGCGAGATCGCGCGCATGCTGGTGCCGCTGTGACGGGCCAGCCAGCGCATCATCGGCTGCCAGACGCCGGCATTGCAGATGAACCCGTGCACGAACACGATCGGCGTGCCGCGGCCTTTGCGCCGCGTGCACAGCGGCAGCGGCATCAGCCAGCCGAACATGCGCCACATCGCCAGCGTTTCACGCAGCATCGTGCTGCGTCGCGCGCCGCCGGTCTGCGGATAGGCGGCGGCGAGTTGCGGCGGGCACAGGCGGTGCGACGAGCGGAAACCCCTGCGGATGAACAGCAGCCGCCCAAGCGCCACCCCCAGCAGCGGCAGCAAGGCCGGTAGCAGCGAACCACTGTGACGCCAGATCAGCCAGGCCAGCAGCAGCGCCAGTCCGTCGGTCGCCAGGCTCGTGCACAGATA
>JBOICJ010000242.1:0-2332 GCA_050740035.1 Stenotrophobium sp.
GCGCACCTGCATCCACCCGGTCAATCTGACGTTGGCGCAGATGCCGGAGCGCATCGACGGCTATTACGGCGCGCCGCAATCGGAACACAGCGATCAGTTCCAGTGGGGCGGCGATTATTCGCAGCGCCCCGGATTCAAGTTGGAGATCGCGCCAACTTATCCGGCGCTGACCTCGACGATTTTTACGACTTACGGCCCGGCGCTGGCGGCCGATCAGGCGCAGTTGCCGCATACCTCGCCGATGCTGGCGCTGTTGCGTGACGGCTTTCACCCGGATAGCGCGGGCGGCGAGATTCGCGTGGACGAGGGTGGGCGGCCGCTGCTCGATTATGAAATCAGCGATTACCTCTGGAACGGTTTCAAACAGGCGTTCCTGACCATGGCCGAAGGACAGTTCGCGGCCGGGGCCAGGCGCGTGCTGCCGTCGCATCTCGATGGCCGCTGGAGTTCCAGTTGGGCCGAGGCCAAGGCGCAGATCGAGGCGCTGTCGTACAAGAAATTCCGGATGTCGATATTCACCGCACACCTGATGGGCGGTGCGGCGATGGGCGAAGACCCCAGGCAGTCGGTGGTCAGCAGCCTGGGCCGGCATCACCAGGTTGAAAATCTCTCGGTGATGGATGGTTCGGTGTTCCCGACCAGCATCGGCGCCAATCCGCAACTGTCGGTCTACGGACTGGTCTGCAAGAACGCTACGCAACTCGTATCCGAACTGACCGGCGCACCCGCAGAAGAGAGGAAATCGGCATGATCGAATCGCGCGTGAATCTGCTGGCCGCCTTGCTGGTGGCTATCGCCATCGCCATCGCCGGTCTGAGTGTCGGCGACGGTCTGCGGAACCTGAATGCGGCCAATCGCGTGGTCACGGTCAAGGGTCTGGCCGAGCGCGAAGTGCCGGCGGACCTGGTGGTCTGGCCGATCATGTACGTCGTGGCCGATAACGAACTGGGCGCGCTGTATCAGCGCATCGAGCACAACAATCAGCTGGTGCGCCAGTTCCTGACCGATAACGGTTTGGCCGATGCCGAGCTGACGCTGGGACCGCCGCAGATCAATGATGCTGACGCCAACGCCTATGGCAGCGAAAGCAAGAACAAGTACCGCTATCGCGCCGAGGTCAGGCTCACGGTGCGCTCAAAGAACGTCAATGCGGTCAAGGCTGCGATCCAGCATGCCGGCGAACTGGTCAAGCAGGGCGTGGCGGTGGCGATGAACTACGAAGGCAAGCCGCAATACCTGTTCACCGGACTCAACGACATCAAGCCGGCACTGATCGCCGATGCGACGCAGAACGCGCGCCGCGCCGCCGAGCAGTTCGCCAAGGATTCCGCCAGCAAGGTCGGCGGCATCCGCAATGCCAACCAGGGCCAGATCACCATCAGCGACCGCGACCCGGGCACGCCGGAAATCAAGACGGTGCGCGTGGTCAGCACGGTGGAATACGCGCTGAAGTGATTTGGCCTCGGTTCAATTCCGGGACCGTTTTCCCTCACGCATCTCTTCCGTGCTTCGTGCTCCCTCACCCCAACCCTCTCCCGGAGGGAGAGGGGGGAATTACCTCTCACTCCGGCGAAGTCCCCGCACTCGGGGAGAGAGGTCGGTGCATCAGCACCGGGTGAGGGAGCGCGGGTAATGGGCGCGAAGCTGTAAATTACTTGCGGCTGAAACCGATCACGCCCTCCTTGTCATCCACCTCGATCGTGTCGCCGCTGGCGAATTCGCCATCGAGGATCGCCCGCGCCAGCGGATTCTCGACCAGGGTCTGGATCGCGCGCTTGAGCGGGCGCGCGCCATAGACCGGATCGAATCCGGCCTGGGCCAGATGATCCAGCGCCGCGTCGCTGAAGCGGATATGGATGCCGTGCTCGGCCAGCCGCTTCTGCACGCGCACGGTCTGCACCGCGGCGATGCTGCGAATCTGCGCGCTGCCCAGCGGATGGAACACCACCGCCTCGTCGATGCGATTGATGAACTCCGGCCGGAAATGGCTGCCGACAATGCCCATCACCGCTTCCTTGATCGCCGCGTAATCACCACGCGTGGCCTGATTGCTCATCATTTCCTGTATGACCTGCGAGCCAAGGTTGGACGTCATCACCACCACGGTGTTGCGGAAGTCCACGGTGCGGCCCTGGCCATCGGTAAGACGGCCATCATCCAGCACCTGCAGCAGCACGTTGAATACTTCCGGATGCGCCTTCTCGACTTCATCCAGCAGGATCACCGAGTAGGGACGACGGCGCACGGCTTCGGTGAGCATGCCGCCTTCTTCATAACCGACATAGCCCGGCGGCGCGCCGATCAGACGCGCAACGCTGTGGCGCTCCATGAA
>JBOICJ010000243.1:0-14390 GCA_050740035.1 Stenotrophobium sp.
GGAACGACAGCAGGTTGAAGCGGTTGCGCGAAAACAGTCGCAGCCGCGCGGACAATTGGTCAATGCGGTCGATATCCAGCAGCAGATAGAACACGCGATAGACGAAGCGGTAGAACGGCGCCACCCGGCGGCGGTGCATGACCCGCGCGGAATACAGATGACCGGCGGCCTGATCGGGAGACGTCACAGCTTCACCCATTCCGGCAGGCAGGTTTTATCGATACCCGCCACCGCACGCAGCCCGGCCTTGAGGCCGTCTTCGTGAAAACCATACCCGCACCACGCGCCCGCCCACCACAGCCCGCCATTGCCTTGAATCTGCGCGATGCGCTGATGCGTCATCACCGATTCCGCGCCATAGTGCGGATGATCGTAGTCGGTCTCGTAAATAATCCTGTCGCGCGGAATTTCACACTGCGGATTGAGCGTGACGATGTAGTTCACCGGGCCCGGAATCCCTTGCAGCAGGTTCATCCAGTAACTGCCCGAAATCCGCTGATCGTGAATCTCGTCATGCGGGTGCAGATAATTCCAGCTCGCCCACGCGGCGCGGCGCCTGGGCAGGAACGATTCGTCGGTGTGCAGCACGCAGCGGCTGCGGTTGTAGGGAATGCCGCCCAGCACTTCGCGCTCATCGGTCGAGGCATCGGCCAGCAGCGCCAGCGCCTGGTCGCTGTGCGTCGCGCAGATAGCGCGGTCGTAACGCTCGTCGCCTGCCGCGCTGCTGACGATCACGCCGTCCGCGTCGCGCCGCAGTCTGCTGACCGCAGATTCCGTGCGCAGTGCGCCACGATACTCCGTGAGGATTTTTTTCACATAGGTGTGGCTGCCGCCGATCACCGTTTTCCACTGCGGCTGATCGGTGGTCGTGAACAATCCGTGCGCGTCGAAGAACCGCATGAAATCCGCCGCTGGATATTCGGTCGCCTTTTGCGGCGAACAGCTCCAGATCATGCCCGCCATAGGCAGCAGATAGCGGCTCTGCAACTCGCTGGAGAATTTCTCCGCCTTGAGGAATTCACCGAGTGAGCCGTCCGGCAGCACGCCGCTCTTGAGCCGCGCATTGCACAGTTTGTTGAGCCGCAGGATATCGAACAGCATGCGGATGTGCGAAGGCCGGAACAGGTTGGATGGCTGCGCGAACACGCTGAACAGATTGTCGCTGCCCTTCCACTCGTAAGCACCGTCGCCCAGCGACACCGCGAACGACATCTGCGTATCGCGCGTAGCGATGGCCAGTTCGCCGAACAGGCCGCTGAGATTGGGATAGTTGATGCCGTTGTAGACGATCCAGCCGGTGTCGACCGCAACGATGACGCCGCCGGCCGCCGGCACGTCGATGGTATTGGTGTGCCCGCCGACGCGCGCGTCCTGTTCATAAAGCGTCACCTCATGACGCCGCGACAGATAGCGCGCCGCCGACAGGCCGGAGATGCCGCTGCCAATGACGGCGATTTTCATGCGCGCCGCGCCACGACGATACAAAAAACGGTTCGCCGTTCCACCCGCTGTCGGTCGATGCCGGCAATTTTTATTGATAAATTATACATAAATAATATATTTATATGATTGTTTATAACGAACATAATCCATCTCGCAGCGACAGCGGGTGGCGTGTAAATAAAGGCAAAACCGGTGTCGATCCCTGATACGCGGAAAACCGCTCGACGGATGCACAAGTCCCGAATTTAATTCCAGTTTCGTCGGTCGGCAGGGCGAAAATTCGAGGCCAGCGCGGCAGGCATGGTTCATGCGCGGTTCAGGCTGCGGCGATATGGTTGCGACACGCCGGTGCCCTATCGCGGCAGCGGCGATCCGTTCACGCACGTCCAAGGAGTTCAATATGAAACGCTTGCTGTTTGCCGCAATCCTTACGGCCGTTGCCGTTCCGGCCTTCGCTCAGGTCGGCGTCTCGGTCAACATCGGCGAGCCCGGTTTCTACGGCCAGATCAATATCGGCGACGCACCGCCGCCGCAGGTGATCTACGCGCAGCCTGTCCTGATCCAGCGCGAGGCCGTGGTCGGCGCGCCGATTTATCTGCGGGTGCCGCCCGGCTACCAGAAGCACTGGCGCAAGCATTGCGCTCAGTACAACGCCTGCGGCCGCCCGGTCTATTTCGTTCGCGACGACTGGTACAACACCCGCTACGTGCCGTATTACCGCGAGCATCACGGCCACCGCGGACGCGACGACGATCAGGGCGACCACGATCATGGACACGGACATGGCCACGGTCACGGCCACGATCACGACGACTGATCACCGGTTATAGCTCTGCGGCCGCTGCTATTTTTTCTTCAGCAGCGGCCGCAGCGTCGGCCACACCGCATCCAGCAACTTAGATTGTTCGGACTCAAGCGGATGCAGGCCGTCGGCCTGGAAATTCTTCGGGTCGCCGGCAATCGCGCCGAGGAAGAACGGCACCATCGGCACCTTCTCCGCCTTCGCCACGTCGGCAAAACTCTTGCGGAAGGCGTTGCCATAAACCGGGCCGTAATTGGGCGGCAGCCGCATCTCGAAAATCACCGCGCGCGCGTGCTGCCCGCGCGTCAGCGCGATCATGCCGGCAAGGTTGGCGCGCATCTGCGGCAGCGACTGCCCGCGCAGGCCATCGTTGGCGCCCAGTTCGATCAGCACCAGTTCCGGCCGATGCGCAGCCAGCGCCGCCGGCAGCCGCGCCAGGCCGCCGGCGGTGGTGTCGCCGCTGATGCTGGCGTTGACCACCTCATACGGGTAGCCTTCCTGCGCCAGTCGCTGGCGCAGCAGGGCGACCCAGCCCTGTTCGACATCGATGCCATAGCCGGCACTAAGGCTGTCGCCCACCACCAGAATCGCCGGTGGCGGCGCGGCCCACACCGGCATCGCCACCAGCAGCAGACACCACAGACCGAAGAAGCGCTTGATCATGACCGACGCCGTACTCGCAAGGGATGTGCACAAGCAGATTAACAGCGGCGGCACGCCGCTGACGATTCTTGACGGCATCGACGTGCAGATCAACAGCGGTGAAACCGTCGCCATCATCGGCACCAGCGGCTCCGGCAAGACCACGCTGCTGTCGCTGCTCGCGGGCCTCGATCTGCCGAGCGCCGGCGAGATCGCACTCGACGGCCAGAGCCTCACCGGCATGAGCGAAGACCGGCGTGCGGCGCTGCGCGCGGGCCGCGTCGGTTTCGTGTTCCAGTCGTTCCAGTTGCTCGGCGGATTCACCGCGCTGGAAAACGTCATGCTGCCGGTGGAACTCGCCGGCCGTGGCGATGCCGAATCCCGCGCCCGCGAAGCGCTCGCACAGGTCGGCCTGTCGGCGCGGCTGCAACATTATCCGCACCAGCTTTCCGGCGGCGAGCAGCAGCGCGTCGCCATCGCCCGCGCGTTCGCCGGCGAGCCGAAGATATTGTTCGCCGACGAACCCACCGGCAATCTCGACACCGCCACCGGCGCGCGCGTGATCGAACTGCTGTTCGAGCTCAACCGCAGCCAGAACGCGACGCTGATCCTGGTCACGCACGACGCGGGCCTCGCCGCGCGCTGCCAGCGCGTGCTGACGCTGCGGGATGGGCGACTTGATGGCTGACGGCCCTGTCGTACGGCGACCCTCACCCCTGCCACTCTCCCGGGGGGAGAGGGGATTGATGCAAGCCTGGGGGAAGAGAATATTGATAGAGAATCAGAGGAGGAGGAGACAGAAGGCGGCAGTTGTGCGCGCTGGTCAGCTTCCCTCTCCCTTTGGGAGAGGGATTGAGGGTGAGGGAGAGCGGAGCCAAAAAAATATCGGGGCCACGCAATGACCGCCGCATGGGCTTACGCCTGGCGCAGCCTGCGCCGTGGCTGGCGCTCCGGCGACCTGCTGGTGCTGGCGCTGGCGCTGGCCGTCGCGGTCGCCGCCGCCAGCGCCGTCAACCTGTTCACCGAACGCGTGCGCGCGGCGCTGGATCATCAATCCGGCGACGCCATCGGCGCCGACCTGATCTACAGCGCGCACGACCCGCTGCCCGCCAACCTGGTGCAGGCGGTGAACGCCCACGGCGCGCACGGCATCGGCGTGGTGCAGTTCGCCAGCGTGGTGACGCGCGGCGAGGCGATGTCGCTGGCCTCGATCAAGGCAGTGAGCGGCGGTTATCCAGCGCGCGGAACCGTCATCCTCAGCAACGAACCATTCGGCCCCACGCGCAGCGCCAGCGGAATTCCCGCACGCGGCGAGGCCTGGGTCGATCTGAAATTATGGACGGCGCTGAATCTCAACCCGAGCGCAATGGTGCAGGCTGGTGCTGCGCAGTTTCGCGTCAGCGCGATCATCGTCCGCGCACCCGATACCGGCGGCTATATGGATCTCGCGCCCGGCTTCATGATCAATGCCGGCGATCTGCCCGCCAGCAAGCTGCTCACGCCCGGCGCGCGTGCGCAGTACACCTTGATGGTGGCAGCGACAGCCGCGCAGTTGCGCACACTCGACGCGCTGCCGGTGCCCGCCGGCGTACGCCGCATCACGCCGCAAGATGCGCGACCAGAAATCCGCACCGCGCTGCAACGCGCCGGACAGTTCATCGACATCGCCGTGCTGGCCGCAACCCTGCTCGCCGCCGCTGCGATTGCGCTCTGCGCCCACCAGTATGGTCAGCGCATGCGCGACGAAGTCGCGCTGCTCAAATGTCTCGGCGCCCGCGAGCGCTTCATCACCCAAACGCTGCTGCTGACCCTGCTGCTGCTCGGTGCGCTGGCCGGCGCCGCCGGCGCCGCACTGGGCTGGCTGGCGCAGGAGGCGATCGCGCGCCTGCTGGCGGGACTGATGCAGATCGCTTTGCCGCCGGCCTCGCTGCTGCCGTTGGCGCAAGCCTGGGGACTGGGGCTGCTGATGCTGCTCGGCTTTGCGGTGCCGCCGGTGCTGGCGGCGCGGCGCGCATCGCCGATCCGCGTGTTCCAGCGCGACGCCGGCGGTAGCGGACTGGGCTGGGGCATCGGCATCGCCGCGGCGCTGGCCGCCGCCGCATTGCTGTGGCTGCAGACCGGCGAGCCGAAGCTCGCCGCGGAAGTTTTCGGCGGCGCGCTGGCAACACTGGCGACGCTGGCCCTGCTGTCGTGGCTGCTGGTGCTGGCGCTGGCGCCGCTGCGTAAAAGAGTCGGTACATCGTGGCGCTTCGGCCTCGGCAACCTCTCGCGCCGTCGCGGCGCGACGGTGGCACAGGCGGTCGCGCTCGGACTGGCGCTGCACGCGCTGTTGATGATCACCGTGGTGCGGCAGGATCTGCTCAGCAGTTGGCAGAAGCATCTGCCGGCGGACACGCCCAATCAGTTCCTGGTCAACATCCAGAGCGATCAGCGCGACCGCCTTGAAAAATTCTTCGCCGCGCACGGCTACCCGCAACTCGAACTGGTGCCGATGGCGCGTGGCCGGCTGGTGGCGCTCAATGGCAAACCGGTTTCCGGCGACAGTTTCGACGACCCGGAAACGCAACGCTGGATCAACCGCGGATTCAATCTGTCCTCGGCCGATACCTTGCGCGACGACAATACGCTGACCAGCGGCAGCTGGTGGGGCAAGTCCGGCGACGGCAAACCGTGGCTGTCGGCCGACACCTTTGCAGTCGAACGCCTGCACCTGAAACTCGGCGACCGCGTGACCATCGATTTCGCCGGTCAACCGATCGAACTGACCCTGCGCAGCATCCGCAAAATCCGCTGGGACAGTTTCCGCCCCAATTTCTTTCTGCTGACGCCGCCCGGCGTGCTCGATGCGGTGCCCCGGCAGTGGATCGCCAGTTTTTATCTGCCGCCCACGAACCGGACGCTGCTGCGCGAATTGATTGCGGCATTTCCCAACGTCACGCCGCTGGATATCGGCGCGGCGATGACGCAGGTGCGCGGCATCATCGACCGCATCGTCCAGGCCATCGAATGCGTATTCCTGTTCGCGCTGGCGGCCGGACTCACCGTGCTGCTCGCCACCATCCAGGGCACGCGCCGCGACCGCGTGCGCGAAACCGCGCTGCTGCGAGCGCTCGGCGCCAGCTCCGGCACGATCCTGCGCGGCCTGCTCGCCGAATACGCCGTGCTCGGGCTGCTGGCCGGCACGGTCGCGGCGCTGACCGCGCAGGTCGTCACCTGGGTGCTGGCCGACACCGTGTTCCACATTCCCTACGGCCCGCGCCCGCTGATCTGGCTGACCGGCGCAATCGCCGGCTGCGTCATCGTCACCGCGCTGGGCTGGCTGTCGCTGCGGCCGGTGCTGAAAACCCCGCCGACAGTGGCCTTGCAGACCGCGTAAGCCGAAAGCGCTAAAATCCCGCCCTCTTTCACCCGCCCAATCCTCAGGGAGCATCACATGAAAAAGCCCGTTCGCGTCACCATCACTGGTGCCGCAGGCCAGATTTCCTATTCGCTCATCTTCCGCATCGCCTCCGGTTCCATGCTCGGCCCGGATCAGCCGGTGATCCTGCAGTTGCTGGAAATCACGCCGGCGCTGCCTGCGCTCGGCGGCGTGGTGATGGAGCTCAATGACTGCGCGTTCCCGCTGGTGCACGGCATCGTCGCCACCGACAAGCTCGAAGAAGCCTTCGACGGCACCGACTACGCGCTGCTGGTCGGTGCGCGTCCGCGCGGCCCCGGCATGGAGCGCAAGGACCTGCTGTCGGCCAACGGCGCGATCTTCGGGCCGCAGGGCAAGGCGATGTCCGAGCACGCCAGCCGCGATGTGAAGTGTCTGGTAGTCGGCAATCCCGCCAACACCAACGCGCTGATCGCCGCGTCCGCCGCCAAGAAACTCGACCCCAAGCAGTTCACCGCGATGGTGCGTCTCGACCACAACCGCGCAATGAGCCAGCTCGCCAGCAAGACCGGCGCGCACAGCACCGACGTCGACAAGATGATCATCTGGGGCAACCACAGTTCCACGCAGTACCCCGACATCAGCCACGCCACGGTCAAGGGCAAAGCCGCCAAGAGCCTGGTCGACCAGAACTGGATCGAGACCGATTTCATCCCCACCGTGCAGCAGCGCGGTGCTGCCATCATCAAGGCGCGTGGCGCATCATCCGCCGCATCCGCTGCTTCCGCCGCGGTCGATCACATGCACGACTGGGCGCTGGGTACCCACGGCAAGTGGGTCAGCATGGGCATTCCGTCCGACGGTTCCTACGGCATCAAGCCCGGCATCATTTACGGCTACCCGGTCACGGTCAAAGACGGCAAGTACGAAATCGTGCAGGGCCTGTCAGTCGACGCGTTCTCGCGCGGCAAGATGGACGCCACCGAAAAGGAATTGCGCGAAGAACGCGCCTCGGTGGAAGACCTGCTCAAGTAAGCCACATCGCGTTTCGTTGTACCGGCACGGCCACGTTCAACGTGGCCGTGTTTTTTTGTGCGCGCGCGGATGATTTTTGATTCGACGGCGGAGCCAGTGTACAAAGGAGGCTCCCATGAATTTACAAAGGTACGAACCATGAGCATCTTCAGCACCATCCTCTCCAAGCTCGGCCTGGGCGCAGCCAAGGTCGCAAGCGCTACTGCAACCGCCGCCTCCACAGTCGCAGCGGCACCCGCAGCCGCGGCCACTGCCGCCACCGCCGCGGTTCAGGCGATCAGCCAGGTCGATGTCGTCGCCCAGCTCGAACGCCTGGCGAGCGCGCACGCGGAAAAGCTCAACTGGAAGATTTCAATCGTCGATCTGCTCAAGCTGCTCGGCATCGACAGCAGCCTCACCGCGCGCAAGGAACTCGCCACCGAGCTGCAATGCCCGGCCGACAAGATGAGCGACTCCGCGCAGATGAACATGTGGCTGCACAAGACCGTCCTGCAGAAACTTGCCGCGAACGGCGGCAACATTCCGGCCGATCTTCTGCATTAACCGGGAACAGAGAAGGCCGTGTTGGAGTATTTCTCAGAATAATTCAACACGGCCCCTTTAATTGGGACTCCAGAAAATTACTGCGACTTAGACCAGAAACTTCTCCACAGATTGCGCCCCCGTGCGAATAACCGCCACACAGATAGAAAATTGGGCCGATACGCGAGAGGCGCAAGGCCTACTACCGATCTTCATTAGACGATTGGTGCTGGCAAGCTGCAGACCAACCCAGCTCGCCATCGCGGGCGGTGACTCGGTGATTGCGCCCGGCTGGGACGGTCAACTTACCTGCGCGGACGTAAATGCATGGATCCCCGTTGGCGGGTCTCGATGGGAAATGGGGTGTTCGAGCGTCGCCATCGAGAAGGCGCGATCGGACTACAAAAAGCGCTCCGAAAAAACACCTGGCAGCGAAGCTGCAGACCTCACTTTCGTGTTCGTTACGCCACGCCGCTGGTCCCAGAAAGATAAGTGGCTTCGGGAAGCCACAGCCACCAATCATTGGAAAGCGATCAGAGCCATAGATGCGGATGATCTGGAAGCATGGCTGGAGGCAACGCCAAGCGTCTCGGTATGGTTTGGCGAACAAATCGGCGCGCGTGGAGCAGGGATCGAGTCTATCGACGCTCGATGGGAAACTTGGAGCCAACAGGCTCAATTTCCGATTTCTCCGGAGGCTATTTTTTCGGGCCGCGAAGAGGCCGGGCTGGCATACGAGAAAGCGATCCTCGAAAAGCCTGCCCTGATTGCAGTACAGGCCGACAGTTATGAGGAAGCTGTCGCATTCGCTTGCGCAAAGCTGCTGCAAATGCAGCGAGCATCGTCCGCGGCGTGTATTACTGACGCTAGCGGTTGGCGCTTTGTGGGTGCGAATCCCCAGCTCGAGTTCGTCATCTGCGGTTCTGCAGAGGTTGCCAGCTCGCAGGTCCCGCGCACTGGCGCGACACTCATCGTCCCGCTCAGCATAGGTGATGACCCCAGCACACTTGCCGGATCAGCAGCGAAGGGCGCCGACTCTGCGCCCATCTTACTGAAGAGACCCACAGCGGATGTCTTCGAGAAGGCGATTATCGCCCTTGGAGAGGATGAGTCCGACGCACGACGGCTGAGTAGTTCTACCGGAAGATCCTGGTCGGTCTACCGTCGTGTTAGGGCTCGAAACCCTGCGATCAGAAAGCCTGCATGGGCGAGCGGAACCCCGGGTCGAACCCTGGCGATCGTGACGCTAGTCGGCGCTTGGGACAGCCGACGTGCCGGCGACAAGGCATGCGTCGAAGCCATTTCTGATCGTCCATACGATGAAATCGAAGCGGATCTCCGCGGCATCGCCAGGCTTGATGATTCTCCCCTCATACAAATCGGCTCGATCTGGAAGGCAAAGGCCTCGATCGAGCTCTTACATCAGCTCGGGCCAAAGATAACAGCAGCCGAGCTACGGCGATTCTTTGCGATCGCGAACGCGATACTCCACAAGCCGGATCCAGCACTGGCGCTGGACAATGACAAACGCTGGGCGGCGGCTGTCTATGGAAAAATCCGCGAAGAATCGGGCTTAGTTATTGACGCCATTGTTGATTCTCTAGCCAAACTCAGTGTCTACGCCGAAGACGGCGACGATGCCAACGCAAGGGAGATTATTTCCGGCGTTGATGGGCTTATTCGTGGGCTGCTCGGAAACGCGGACGAACAGCGCTGGCTTTCACTCGCGGGCGTCCTCCGCGAACTGGCAGAAGCATCCCCGGACGAGTTTTTGAAGGCTGTCGAATCGAGCCTCGCGCGGGACAATGCTCCGGTACGGCGCCTTCTGACCGAAACAGAAAGCTCCAGCTCTTTCGGGCGCTGCTGGCACTCCGACCTGCTCTGGGCTCTCGAGTTGCTTGCTTGGTATCCCACAAGGCTCGGCCGAATTGCCGACGTACTGGCACAACTCAGCAGCACCGCCATCAAAGGCAATTGGGCTAACACGCCCTTCGCATCACTCGCCTCCCTGTTCCGCTACTGGTGGCCACAAACCACCGCGACGACTCACCAACGGCTCGCCGTCATCGACCGGCTTCTGAAAAATCGCAATTCCGTAGCCTGGGATCTCCTGTGCGCGCTGGCGCCCACCGGGCCGCAATCTGCAACTGCCAATGCAAAGCCACGTTGGCGGGAGGATGATGCAGGGTCACGAATCGGTGCCCCGTCGGACGATGTTGGCTGGTATCTGTCCGAGATTGGACAACGCCTTCTATCAAATGCCAGAGGAAACGCCAGTCGTATAGCGCAGCTAACCAAGCGCCTTGATCACTTTGAGGGGCAATTTCGAGAAGAGTTGGTGCGCATGATCGAAGGAGCGTCCATCTTTGACGACGACGGTCGTGAGATTATCCGCGATCGCCTGCGGAGCTATCTAAATTGGCACAACTCATACAACCGCGATGGAGACCGCGGAACCAGAGAGATCGTCGACCGGCTGCGTCCTTGCTTCGACGCGCTCGCCCCTACCAATATCGTAAAGCGACACCGCTGGCTCTTTGAGAAGCGGTGGCTGGACCTCCCTGATGGGCGCGAAGACGACTGCCGGGAGCGAGATCGCCTAGTCACCGAGACCCGTCGGGCAGTGCTGCAGGAGATTTTCGACGCAGAAGGTTGGACGGGACTCTCACGCCTCTCTGAATGCGCAGGTGACCCTTGGATGGTCGGCTGGGAAGGCGCAAAGATCAGTCACTCAAATACCGAGTTGATCGGCTGGGCAGCAGATCGGTTTCTTGCGACTGGCAGCGAGTATCACTGCCAATTGTTGAGTGGCGTTCTCCACGCTATCGCAGTCGATCTACGACCGGATTTCGTCTTAGAAGCACTCAGTCTGCTTCCGGAGGGAAAGAATCCGGAGACCATGGCGGCATTTCTGTCGGCCGCTCCTTGTGACCGGGAAACGTGGCAGACCGTTGAGCAATTTCCTGAGGACGCACAGCGAGCATACTGGCGTGGAGTCCGCCCAGGATATGTTCGAGAGAATGAAGCTGATGCAGCCTACCTCGTCGATCGACTGATAGAGGTCAACCGACACCGTACCGCCTTCGAAGCTGTAGATCCGCAGCTCAAGCAATTAGACGCTAGTCGGCTTTTTCAGCTCCTCGATGGCATACGTGCGGGCGCAGATCCCGACGCCCCATTTCCTAGTGCCTGGCACATCGGCGAAGCAGTAGAGGCTCTAGAGAACTCCGGGAAAATGAGTCGGCGCGAGTTGGCGATCTTGGAATTCGCTTTTCACGAGGCATTACGTCACGACAAGCATGGCCCTAAGAATCTATACGCCGAAATGCTCAGTGATCCGTCTCTTTTCATGGAATGCGTTTGCCTCGTGTACAAGCCGCGTAACGGTCCCAGAGAGCCTGAGCCCACTGACGAAGGGAAGCAGGCCCTTTCCCACGCTGCGTGGAACGTTCTCCACAACGGGCGAGGTATACCTGGCGCTGATGCAAGCGGCACTGTCGATGCGGATGCCTTCCATGACTGGGTTACGCGCTTTAGGACGCTCGCGCGCGAACTGGATCGCGCCGCAGTTGCGGACGCCACCTTGGGGCAATGGCTGACTTCCTGCCCAGCTGATCCTGATGGGCAGTGGCCCTGTCAGATTGTTTGCAATCTGCTCGACCAACAAGACGCTGAGGACATACGAGACGGATTCGCCGTTGGCGTCTACAACGGTCGCAGTGTTACGTCCCGAGCTTACGACGAGGGCGGCGAACAAGAGCGAGCGCTGTCTACCCGATATCGAACGATCAGCGAATCGCTCTGTGCAAGTCACCCTCACGCAGCAGCCATGTTCGAGAACATCGCGAAAAGCTACGAGCGTGACGCACGCCGCAACGACGATGACGCACAGCTACGGATTGAGGGTCATTGATGCCATGGCCTCATGGCAAAAGTCATAACTAAAGCAACTAAAGGTGCAACTAAAGAACTAAAGGAGAACTAAAGGGGCCACCATTTAGCCGTCGGAGTCAATAGGCGCGCAAGGGTCCATCTCGATGGAGTGCCGCTGCACATCGTGCAGCGAGGGCATAACCGCGAGCCCTGCTTCTTCTGCGAAGACGATTACGCCAGTTATCTCTACTGGCTGGAAAAGGCGCTGGCGGAAACCGGGTGTGCGCTGCATGCCTATGTGCTCATGACTAATCACGTGCATCTGCTGCTGACTCCCCGCAAAGCAGTGGCGGTGCCCAAGCTGCTGATCTCGCTGGGCCGGCGCTACGTCCAGTACATCAACAAGACCTACAAGCGCACCGGCACGCTTTGGGACAGTCGTTATAAATCGTCGAGCGTGCAGGCGGCGTCCTACCTGCTGCTATGCCAGCGCTATATCGAACTCAACCCGGTGCGGGCGGCGATGGTGGACGACCCCGCGCACTACCGCTGGAGCAGCTATCGGTACAACGGCCTGGGACAGGCCGATTCCCGGATTGATCCCCATCTGATGTATCGCGAACTGGGCACCCATGACAAGCAGCGCCAGGCAAACTACCGTGCGCTATTTCGGACTGAACTTGACCGCGCGGCTATTGATGACATCCGCCTCGCCATCAACCAGAATCAACCCATGGGCAATGAGCGCTTTCTGGCACGGATAGAGACTCTGACCGGTATTCGTCGGCAGGCACGGCCGCGGGGGAGGCCGCGCTTGGAATCCAAATCTGTGGAACGTCCAAGCGCAGGCCAAGGCGCACTGGACCTGTGAATATTTGAGCCTGGCCCCTTTATTCCGCCTTTATTCCCTGGAGGATGAACCTGAACACATCATCGGCCGCCGTAGAAAACGCTCTCGCCAAGTGGCATCGAATGATCGATGCGAAAGATCTCGGCGCCTTGCCGGCGCTGCTGCATCCGGACGCGGTGTTCCGCTCACCGATGGCGTTCAAGCCGTATCAAAGCGCGCAAGCGGTCGCACTGATCCTGACCACCGTGTTCACGGTCTTCAGCGACTTTAAATACCATCGCGAATTCATCTCTGGCGACGGGCTCAGCGCGGTGCTGGAATTCAGCGCCAGCGTCGGCGACAGGCAACTCAAGGGCGTCGATGTCATCCGCTTCGACGGCGACGGCAAGATCGTCGACTTCGAGGTGATGGTGCGGCCGTTCAGCGGCTTGCAGGCTTTGGGCGAGGAGATGGGCAAGCGTCTGGGGCCGATGCTGGCCGCTTACAAGACGATGCAGCCAAACCGGACGTAAGCTACGCAGCCGGAGCGAACCATGACGACGGTATTGTCCTATTTGAGACTCATCCTGTTTCTGGGCGGCGCGCTGATCGGCGTGCAGATTCCCGGCTTCGTCGATCAGTACGGCAAGAGCCTCGAATCGCACCTGCGTGAATCCAGCACCAGTCTCCAGGCATTCCAGCGGGACGCGGACAAGTATTTTGACGGCGACATCCAGCGCCTGATCGCCCACTACAAAAATAATGGCGATCCGGTGTTTACTTCCGGCGGCGGCAGCATCGACACGATCTACCAGAGAAACCTCGCGCTGAAAACCGCGGAACTGGAATTTGGGCAAGGCTTCCTGAGCGCCTATGAGCAGGTCTTCATTCATCCGGTGCGGGACATCCGGGATGAGGTCTGGAATAGCTACACCTACGGTATCAAGCTCGACCGGTCGGCCATAGGCATGGGCCTGCTGCTGGGATTCATCCTGGCGGTGCTGGTGGAAATCCCGCTGCGTGGTTTGCTCGCGGCGCTCGTTGCATTGACCCGAAAGCCAAAGCTGAGATATTGAGCGCGCTTGCCCTGCGCGATCTTCGGTCTGGATGATGCGAATAACGCTCTCACCGAAAAGCCGGGCTAGACTTGCGCGCCGCAGATCGAAGATCGAAGTTTTCAACACCCGGAGTCAGTCATGAAAGTTCAAGGTTCCATCGAGTTCACGATCACCGAACGCTCCGCCGAGCGGGTCGTCGCGGAAATGCCGATCACCGCCGGCATCAAGAATCCGTTCGGCGTCGTCCACGCCGGGGCGATGCTGTGGTTCGCCGATGTTGCGGCAACGGTGCTGGCGATGGGGCCGGGAGAAATGGCGGAAGGCATGAAGGGATTTCCGCTGGCGATTTCGCTCAACGCCAACCTGCTCGGCAACCAGAAGGAAGGGACGTTCAAGGCGGTGGCGAGCTTCGTGAAGAAGGGGCGCACCGTCAGCGTGGTGCGCACGATGATCTACGGCGCCGGCGACAAGCTGATTACGGATGTCACCACCAGTCATGTTTTTTCCAAGTAAGTCAGCACGCGAATCATCGATCCCGCAAAATGCCGGCACTCCGCCAGACGGACATCAACACGGAATTTCCCCGAGGACGCACTACACCCCGATCAAGCCCTTCCAGGGCTCGCGCAAGGTGCCGGACCGTCGCAGCGCGACGCGCTATCCCAATGTGTTTTCGTCGTCGGAGATGACGCCGTTCTGGCTGTTCCCCGGCACCACGCCGGGGTTCTACGTCGGCAAGGCCGTGCATGGCGAACTACGGCAGCCAGCCGGCCGCTAGGCGCCTGTTCACGGTCTTCACTGTCGTTATTC
>JBOICJ010000244.1:0-8843 GCA_050740035.1 Stenotrophobium sp.
TCGACATGCAGAAGACCATGCAGGCGCACGCGGCGGTATTCCGCACGCAGGAATCCATGGATGAAGGCCTGGTGCATCTGCACAAGGTGATCGAGTCGTTTGAAGACGTTGCCGTCAGCGACCGCTCGATGATCTGGAATTCCGATCTGGTCGAGACGCTGGAGTTGGACAACCTGTTGGGGCAGGCGCTGGTGACGCTCAGTTCCGCCGCCAACCGCAAGGAATCGCGCGGCGCGCACGCGCACGAGGATTTCCCCGATCGCAACGACGCCGAGTGGATGAAGCACACGCTGGCGTGGCGCACCGGCGACAACAGCGTGAAGATCGATTACCGGCCGGTACACATGGTGACCCTGGACGATGAAGCCACGGTCATTCCGCCCAAGAAGCGCGTGTACTAAACCCTCAACGAAGGACGAACGAACATGGCTCAGTTCTCATTGCCGCAGAATTCAAAGATCGACAAGTCCGCGGGCAAGCTGCACAAGGCGCCTGCCGGAAGCAAGAACGTCAAGACCTTCAAGATCTATCGCTACGAACCCGACACCGGCAAGAATACGCGCATGGACACCTACGAGGTGGACATGGACAAGTGAGGGCCGATGGTGCTCGACGCGCTGATCAAGATCAAGAACGAGGTCGACAGCACGCTGACGTTCCGCCGCTCCTGCCGCGAGGGCATCTGCGGTTCCTGCGCGATGAATATCGACGGCACCAACACGCTGGCCTGCATCAAGGGCTGCGACGAGATCAAGGGCGACGCCAAGATTTATCCGCTGCCGCACATGCCGGTGGTCAAGGATCTGGTGCCGGACATGACGCACTTCTATGCGCAGCTCGCCTCGATCGAACCGTGGCTGAAGGCCGATTCGGCGGCACCGACGCGCGAGCGCCTGCAGAGCGAGGAAGACCGCGCCAAGATCGACGGGCTCTACGAGTGCATCCTCTGTGCCTGCTGCTCGACCAGCTGTCCGAGTTACTGGTGGAACTCGGATCGCTATCTCGGCCCGGCGATCCTGTTGCAGGCCTATCGCTGGCTGGTGGATTCGCGCGACGAGGCGACTGGCGAGCGGCTCGATGCGCTGGAAGATCCGTTCAAGCTGTATCGCTGCCACACCATCATGAACTGCACCAAGACCTGTCCCAAGGGACTCAATCCCGCCAAGGCCATCGCCGAAACCAAGAAGATGATGGTCGAGCGCACCATCTGAACGGCGCATGCGGTTTTGCAAGGGCGGCATTGCCGCCCTTGTCATTTGTGGAGAGCGGGATGGAAATCAACAAGGCGCGATTGAAGTGGCTGTGCCGCCGCGGCATGAAGGAGCTGGACGTGGTTCTGGAGCGCTATCTCGCGACCCGCTTCGACAGCGCCCCGGAGCGCGAGCGCAATGCGTTCGTCGAGCTGCTGGACTGCGAAGATCCCGAAATCTGGTCGTGGGTCATGGGATACGAGGAACTGCCGGCGGATGCGCGCGAGGCGGTGATCGAACAGTTGCGACAGTATCGCTGACGGTCCGAAGATTCATGTCAATCGCTGCCGAAATCCCGAACGACTTCATCGCAACGCTGGACCTTGCGCCCAAGGCTTCGGTGCGCGCATTCGGTTTTGTGTTTGGTCTGCACATCGTGCTGCTTGCGCTGGTGCCGTTTGCGATGCAGTCCGGGCCGATGATGTTCGTGGTGTTGGGCTTGATCGCCTTGTCGTGGCTGTGGCTGCGCCGGCATCCGGTGTTCGGTTTTGGCGACAGGGCCATCGTGCGCCTGGTCTGGCACGCCGAGGGCGGCTGGACGCTGTACGACGCCGCGGGCCGTCACAGCGAAGCCCACTTGCTGGGCAGCAGCTATGTGCACGCACGCCTGCTGGTGCTGAATTTCCGGCTCAAGAGCGGCCGCCGCCGCACGCGTATCCTGCTGGGCGATGAACTGGATGTGGAGTCGTTGCGCAAGCTGCGAGCCCGGTTGATCGTTGCCGGGGACCATCCACCGGACTGAATTTTTGCGCCGCCGTTCCCGGCTCCGATGTCCGAAAACGGCCAGACACCCGCCGGGCATGCGCCTAAACTGCGTGCATGGAGCCACACGATCAAAGCCATGAGCGGTATTACCAGGCATTGAAAGCGCGTGACGCGCGCTTCGATGGCCGCTTTTTCGTCGGCGTTTCCACCACCGGCATCTACTGCCGCGCGATCTGTACGGCGCGCACGCCGCGCAGCGATCGCTGCACGTTTTACTTGAACGCGGCGGCGGCGGAAGCGGCCGGATATCGCCCCTGCATGCGCTGCCGCCCGGAGATTGCGCCCGGCGTGGCGCGCATGGTTGCGCCGGTGGATGCGGTGCGCGCGGCGGCGCACTGGGCCGCTGCGCGTATCGAGGCAGGCGCGCTCAATCGGGGCGGCGTCGAACAGCTTGCCGCACGTTATGGCATCAGTGCTCGCCAGCTGCGGCGTGTCGTCGAGACCGAATACGGCGTGACGCCGGTGGCATTGGCACAGACGCGGCGGCTGTTGCTGGCCAAGCAACTGCTGACGGATTCGACGCTGGGCATGGCCGAGGTCGCGCAGGCCAGCGGTTTTTCCAGCGTGCGCCGCTTCAATCATCTGTTCAGAACGCGCTATGGCCTGAATCCCGGCGCGATGCGGCGCAAGGGCGCGCGCGCCGCAGCAGCGGATGGCGCCATCACCCTGAAGCTGGCCTACCGCCCACCGCTGGATTGGCCGCGCCTGTTGTCGTTTTTGGTTGGCCGTGGCGCGGCGGGCGTTGAGTGCGAATATGAAGGGCGTTATGTACGCACAGTTTTGCTCGACGGCCATCGCGGCTGGTTCAGCGCGCAGCCGCTGCCGCGGCACGATGCGCTGCAATTGCAGATTTCCGCCGGTCTGATGCCGGTGCTGACGCCCTTGATTTCGCGCGTGCGCGGCTTGTTCGATCTGGACGCGAATCCTGAGTTGATCGAACGGCAACTGGCGCGTCATGCGACGTTGCGAGCGATCGTGCGGCGGCAGCCGGGTTTGCGAGTGCCGGGCGCGGTCAATGGCTTTGAGCTGGCGTTGCGCGCAATCCTCGGTCAGCAGGTGACGGTCAAGGCCGCGACCACGATTTTTGGCCGCTTCGCCGCGGCATTTGGCGAGATGGCGGAAACGCCATATGCAGGGTTGCGATTCTTCAGCCCGACCGCCGAGCGTGTGGCCGCTGCGTCGCTGGCGCAGCTCATCCGGCTCGGCTTGACGCAAAAACGTGCGCAGACCATTTCCACACTCGCTCGCGAGGTGGCCGAGGGCCGCCTGCTGCTCGAGACCGGCGTCGCCCCCGAACAGACCATGCAACAGCTGCAAGAGATTGCCGGCATCGGCGCCTGGACCGCGAACTACGTCGCGATGCGCGCCCTGAACCATCCGGATGCCTTTCCGCATAGCGACCTCGGCCTGATGCAAGCGCTGGAACTGCGCAAGCCAAAAGACATCCTGGACCTGGCCGAAGCCTGGCGGCCGTGGCGTGCGTATGCGGCGATGCATCTGTGGGCCAGCCTGAGCGACGATATCGACAAAGGAGCTTGAAATGAGCAGCGGCACGATTTACTACAGCGTGATGCCCAGCCCCATCGGCGGATTACTGCTGACTTCGGATGGCGAATGCCTGACCCGGCTGTACATGGAGCCGCACGAGGGCCGTTACGCCATCCAGCCGGACTGGCAGCGCGATGATGCCGTGCTGCGGCATGTGCGCGAACAGTTGCAAGCCTACTTTGCCGGCGAATTGCACGATTTCGGTCTGGCATTCAAAGGTGAGGGTACCGCGTTCCAGAAGCGCGTCTGGCGCGCACTGTGCGATATCCCTTATGGCGAAACCATCAGCTACGGCGAACTGGCGCGGCGCATCGGCCAGCCCACCGCGTCACGCGCGGTCGGACTCGCCAACGGCCAGAATCCGATCTCGATCATCGTGCCGTGTCACCGCGTCATCGGTGCCAACGGCAAGCTCACCGGCTACGGCGGCGGCCTGCCGCGCAAGCAGTGGTTGCTGAGACACGAAGCGCGCGACAGCAGTCTGTTCTGACCAGCAGCGGATTTTTGCGTCAGGCTTTTCCGGCGAGGATGGTCGGTTCCGGCGCGGCGAGTTTCTGCGGATAGTCGAGCGTGTAGTGCAGGCCGCGCGATTCCTTGCGCGATAGCGCCGAGCGTACGATCAATTCGGCACAGGCGACGAGGTTGCGCAGTTCGATCAGGTCCGGCGTCAGACGATAGTTGCCGTAGTACTCCTGGATCTCGGCCTTGAGCAGCTGCACCCGGTGCAGCGCCCGCTCCAGGCGCTTGTTGGTGCGCACGATGCCGACGTAGTCCCACATGAAGCGGCGCAGTTCCAGCCAGTTGTGCGAGACCACCACGTCCTCGTCCGAATCGGTCACGCGGCTGGCATCCCACGGCCTGGGCGTGCCGGGCGCTGGCAGCGACGGTAGTTGCGCATGGATGTCCTGCGCCGCCGCTTCGGCGAACACCAGGCATTCCAGCAGTGAATTGCTGGCCAGACGATTGGCGCCGTGCAGGCCGGTGCAGGCGACCTCGCCGATGGCATAAAGGCCCTGCACGTCGGTGCGTGCGCACAGGTCGGTGACGACGCCGCCGCAGGTGAAGTGCGCGGACGGCACCACCGGGATCGGCTCGCGCGTGATGTCGATGCCCAGGCCCAGGCAATGCGCGTGGATCGAGGGGAAATGCGTGGTGATGAACTCCGCCGGCTTGTCGGTGATGTCGAGATTGACGTGAGCGATGCCGAGCCGCTTCATCTCGTGGTCGATGGCGCGGGCGACGATGTCGCGTGGCGCGAGTTCGGCGCGCTCGTCGAAACGCGGCATGAAGCGTTCGCCGCTGGGCAGCCGCAGCAGCGCGCCTTCGCCGCGCAGGGCTTCGCTGATCAGGAACGAACGGGTTTCCGGGTGGTACAGGCAGGTCGGGTGAAACTGCATGAATTCCATGTTGGCGACGCGGCAGCCGGCGCGCCAGGCCATCGCGATGCCGTCGCCGGAGGCGCCGTGCGGGTTGGTTGAATACAGGTAGACCTGGTTGGCGCCGCCGGTGCAGAGCGCCACTGATTTTGCCGAAACGGCTTCGACGCGGCCGCGCGGGATATCCAGCAGATAAGCGCCGCGCACGCGCGCGCCGCTCTGGGCATTGCGGTCGACGATCAGGTCCACGGCGATGCTGTTTTCGCGCACGTGGATACTGGGATGGGCTTCGGCCAGCGACGCCAGCGTGGTCTCGACGGCGCGGCCGGTGGCGTCGGCGGCATGCACGACGCGGCGATGGCTGTGGCCGCCTTCGCGGGTCAGATGCAGCGTGCTGCCGCGCAGCTCGCCTTCTTCGTGGGTGAACGCGACATCCTGTTCAATCAGCCACTGGATGCATTCGGGGCCGCGTTCGACGGTGTAGCGCACCGCCTGTTCGTTGCACAGGCCGCCACCGGCGGTGAGGGTGTCCTGCACGTGGCTTTCGATGGAGTCGTTGGCATCCAGTACGGCGGAAATGCCGCCCTGTGCCCACAGCGTGCTACCGCTGGACAGGGTGCTTTTGGAGACGACCGTGACCTGATGGCCCTGCTGGGCCAGCCGCAGGGCGAGGGACAGGCCTGCAGCGCCGCTGCCGATAATGAGCACTTCAGTGTCGCGCATGGAGAGGGGACTGGTAGAATGCGTTTGTTTTGATTTCCGGCCCACGCCGGAATTCGGTGGCGATGGCCGTTGAATGCAGGGATGCCGTGATGGACAAGGAGTTTAGCCGTTTTACGCTCATGGATATCGGCCGGATGGCTTTGGCGTGATCGAAGATGGCATGGACAGCAAGAGGTTTTTCGCAAGCCGGCGAATGACCCGAGTGCAGTGGAATAAGGCTTAGGACCCGCTGCGCATGAGTGCAGAACAGACAGACGAACAGTTGGTATTGCGTGCGCAGAAGGGCGACCAGCGCGCCTTTGAACTGCTCGTGCGCAAATACCAGTACAAGATCATCCAGCTGGTGAGCCGGCTGGTGGGCGACGCCGATTCGCAGGACGTGGCGCAGGAGGCGTTCATCAAGGCCTACCGCGCCTTGAACGGCTTCAAGGGCAACAGCGCGTTTTACACCTGGCTGTACCGCATCGGCATCAACACCGCCAAGAATCATCTGGTCGCGCGCGGCCGCCGGCCGTCGAACCAGGACATCGATATCCAGGATGCTGAGCAGTACGGTCATACCGAGTTCCTCAGCGATGTCGATACGCCGGAAGCGGTGCTGCTGACCGAAGAGATCAAGAGCACGGTCGGCCACGCCATCGCCGCCCTGCCGCCGGACCTGCGCCAGGCCATCACCCTGCGCGAACTGGAAGGCCTGAGCTACGAGGAAATCGCCGAGGTCATGGATTGCCCGATCGGCACCGTGCGCTCGCGCATCTTTCGTGCGCGCGAAGCCATCGATGCCGTGGTGCAGCCGTTGCTTGATTGATATGAGTTCTCATCCACTATGGTTTACTGGCGCTGCGGAACTTTCTGCCGTTTCCGCGGTTTACTGGGTATGCGTTGTTGAGGTGTATGCCAATGTCCCATGAATCCTTATCTGCACTCCTGGATGGCGAATGCAGCGCCGGGGAAACCGCGCGCCTGCTGGATTTGATCGAATCCTCGCCGGAATTGAAGGTTCAATGGAGCCGCATGTGCCTGGCCCGCGAGGCCATGAGCGGCACCCGCGTGCGCAAGGCGCAGGCCTGCATCTGCGCCGGCGTCATGGCCAATCTCGATCCGGTGCCCGAAGCCGTGGTCAATCCCAGGGTGGTCGAGCTGACCCGGCGTCAGCCGATGCGCCGCTGGCAGTCGCTGACCGGGCTGGCCGCCGCAGCCTCGATCGCGGCGGTGGCCCTGCTGGTATCGTTCAACACCAGCGCGCCGGTGGGCAATGAAGCCGCAGTCGCGTCGAATGTCGCCGCGGTTTCGCCGCAGGCGGCTTCCGGTGCGAATCCCGTCATGGCGTCGACCCGCGACGTCGCTTATCAGCAGAGTGATGGTTCGCAGCAGTGGACCGATGCCGGCGACGATCTCGACAACTACCTGATGGAACACAACAGCAGCGTCGCCGGCCAGGAGATGTCGGTCGGCGGTACCCTGCGTTATGCCCGTTTCGCCGCCCACAGTGCCGCGTACCAGCCGGGAGACAATCCCTGATGCGGCAATTGTCCGCGCTGATGGGGGCGCTCGCCCTCACGGTTGCGACCGCCGCCTTCGCCGATGACACGGCGGCGTGGCTGGTGAAAATGAGCAATGCCGCGCACGACACCACTTATGATGGCGTCGTGGTCTATCGCAGCAATCGCATGCTCGACACCTTCCATGTCACGCACCGCTTCCAGAATGGTGCGGAACTGGAGCGGGTGCGATCGCTCAACGGCGATGTCAGCGACATCCTCAAGACCGGCAACAAGCTGATCTGCCTGCTGCCCAAGGATCGCCGGCTGTCGATCAATCCGCCCACGCCCAAAGGCATGTTTCCCGGTCTGACACTGGAACGGGTGCAGCAGTTCGCGCAGATTTACCGGCTCGACGATCTGGGCAAGGCACGTGTCGCGGGACGCATCTGCCGCGGCATCGCGATCACCCCGCGCGACCAGTATCGCTACGGCTATGAAGTCTGGGCCGATAGCCAGACCGCGGTGCCGCTCAAGGTCAACCTGATCGGCCGCGACGGCACGATGCTCGAACAGATGATGTTCACCGAGGTGAGTTTCCCGACGACCATTCCCGACTCGGCGTTCCAGCAGCCGGCGGCCGCGGGCGATCAGAAGCGCATTACGCGCGATCTGCCGCCGCCCAACATGGCGACGACGGTGGCCACGGCGCCGCCGACCGAAAGCGTCGACTGGACGTTGAGCCATCTGCCGCCCGGGTTCAAGGTGGTGATGCGCGATGTGCGGGTACTGCCCAACAACGGCGGTACGGTCGAGCACCTGATGGTGTCGGATGGCTTGTCGGCCATTTCCATTTTCAGCGCCGAGCATCCGCATGCGGCCAAGCCGCTCAACGGCATGTCCGAGATCGGCGCGGTCAGCGCCTACGGACGCATGGTCGGTGATTTTCACGTCACCGTGGTGGGCGAGGCGCCGCCGCAGACCGTGCGCATGATCGGCGATGGGCTCAGGGCCGCGGTCGCGCAAGCCGAGACCACGCCAGCCGCCGTGAGTGGTGTCGAGGCTGCGACCGAGGTTACGCCGGTTGCCGGCGCGATCGATCCCGGTGTGTCGGCTGCGCCTGCGGCCGCCGCGCCGCCGCTGCTCAGTCCGGCTCCGGCTGCCGGCGATAACGCGCAGTAGTCGTTTGGTAGTGCCGGTGGGCAAAATCAAGCCACCCGCTCGACGGCATGATGCGAAAAAATTTGTTATTAAATATAAACTAATAATTTAAATATTTAATAATTTATAACAAACTCTCGTGTCATTCGAGCCACAGCGGGTGAGCCGCATGGCCGATGAAATTTGAATTTCAGACCCACATGCTTTGAAATCACGGCTCAATGGTTGCCGCGCATCCGCCGCGGCCGGGAGTTCCACAGCATGCCATCCGTTTTCAGCCGTTCCTGGCGCATCCTGGCCGCGTCTTCGTTGCTGCTGCTGGCCAGCGGCTGCTCGCGCAGCGCGTCGATGGCGGCGCCGGATTTCGCCGACCTGGTCGAGGCGGTCAATCCCTCGGTGGTGAACATCAGCGCCGTCACCGATGTCCCGGCGACGCCGCAGAAAACCACGCTCAATGCGCCCGGCGACGGCGGCGACGCGGACAACGGCCCCGACAGCGAAAAACTGCCGGAGTGGTTCAAGAAATATTTTGCCGAGCA
>JBOICJ010000245.1:0-4596 GCA_050740035.1 Stenotrophobium sp.
CCTCGACCTGGGTTTCCGCCAGAACCGGCAGATCCAGGCGCGGCAGACCCAGCCGCGCTGCGCGCAGATGCACCTGAGTCAGCGACTCCTCGCCGGTGACATACAGCGTCGGCAGGCGCCCCTCGACCGCCGCCAGCACCTGCAGCAGCAGGGTCGATTTGCCGATGCCGGGATCGCCGCCGATCAGGATCACCGCACCCGGCACGATGCCGCCGCCCAGCACCCGGTCCATCTCCGACAAGCCCGAAGGCGTACGCGGCTCTTCGCGCGTACTGACCTGATCGAGGCGCTGGATGCGCGCCGTGGCCGCACCCACAAAACCACTGCGTGGACGCGCAGGCGTCACCACGGTTTCGACCAGGGTATTCCAGCCGCCGCACTCGGCGCACTGTCCGGCCCATTTGGGACTCAGCGCCCCGCAGCTCTGGCAGGCGTATTGTGTTTTTGTCTTGGCCATGTGACGCGAAGCACTATTTCATAGATGGATTCAGTTTAGTATCAGCTTAGCAGCCAATAGTCGGGGGCTTCAGTGGCCAAGCAAAAAATCTGGGCGAAGGACGGCTTCGCAGCAACAATATTCGCGATTGTTTTTTTCATTCTCGCCTATGGCATCCTCGCCGACAGCTTTCAGGGACTCGAGCGCTCCGCCTACGACATCGGCGTGCGCGCACACGAGCGGACCCCGTCCGACCGTATTGCGGTCATTGCCATAGACGATCAATCGATCCAGAATCTCGGGCGCTGGCCGTGGCCGCGCAACCTGCACGCGCAGATGATCGAAAAACTGCGCGAGGGCGGCGCCAAGGTCATCGCCAATACCGTGTTTTACTCCGAAACCGAGCAGGACCCGGGCTTGCAGGCCATTAACGAAATCTCCGGCATGCTGGCGAAATCGCCGTTGACGCAGCAGATTCCCGGCGAGGTCGTGACGTTCGGCGCGATGCTCGACGACATGGGACACACCAGTGCCACCGCCGCCGGCGTTGCCAAAGCCTATCGCGAGTCGGCATTGGCAACCCAGTACCAGAGTTCACTGGACGCCATCACCGCCAAACTCAAGGCGGCGCAGCAGCAACTGAACACCGACAACACGCTGGGCACTGCCTTCAAGCAGTTTGGCCACGTCATCCTGCCGATGACCTTCACTCTCGGCAGCCCCGAAGGGCGGCCGGACCAGCCTCTACCCGATTACGTGCGCAGGAACCAGCTGACCCGTATCGAGGATCGCGTCGAGGCACGCGCACACGGACAACTGCCGCTGCCGGCCAAAGCCGTGCAGTACCCGGTGCCGGAGCTGGGCAACGCCGCCGAGGCCATCGGCCACCTGAATGCAACGCTGGACGTGGACGGCGCGGTCCGCTTCGAGCCGCTGGTTATCCAGTATTACGACGAGTTCTATCCGTCGTTCGCATTGATGACGGCCGCGGCGGCGCTGAATCTGACGCCCGCCGATATCACGGTGCAACTGGGCGAAGGCATCACGCTGGGCGGCATCCACATCCGCACCACGCCCGACCTGCGCATGTACACGCAGTATTACGCCGACCGGAATGGGCGTCCGGCGTTTCCTGTGGACTCGTTCTACGATGTGCTCAGCGGCAAAATCCCGGCCAGCAAATACAAGGGCAAGATTGTCATCATCGGCGCCACCGCGCGCGGCGTCGGCGTCAGCTTTCCCACGCCGATCTCGCCGGCGATGGCCCCCGCCGTGGTGGTTGCGCATACCGTTTCCAGCATCCTGCAGCAGGATTTCTTCACACGTCCATCGTGGGCCGGCTATCTCGAAATCGGTGTGCTGCTGATCCTCGCCCTCTACCTGGGGCTGGCTGTGCCGCGCTTGCCAGCGGGTCTTGCCGCCGCGATTACGGCCGCACTGATCGCGGCACTGCTGCTCGGCGAATACCTGCTGCTGGCCGACAAGGCCATCTGGTTCCAGTTGATCGTCCCCGCCATCTTCCTGGCCCTGGGACATGCGTTCATGCTGCTCAAGCGTTTCCGCATCACCGAACGGCTGAAGATGAGCAGCGAAGCCGAGGGCGCCGAATCGAATCGAATGCTGGGCCTTGCATTCCAGGGCCAGGGCCAGCTCGACATGGCGTTCGAGAAATTCCGCCGCGTGCAGCCGGTGGACGACAAGCTGCTGGAGCTGCTTTACAACCTGGCGCTGGATTTTGAACGCAAGCGCCAGTTCAATAAGGCCGAGTCGGTTTATCAATACATCGCCCAGCAAGACAAGACGTTCCGCGATGTCGAGCAGAAATTGAATCGCGCAAAAAAAATGTCCGAGACGATCATCCTCGGCGGCAGCCAGACGCAATCCGGCGGCGGCACCCTGCTGCTGGACGCCACCCAACAACTCGAAAAACCGATGCTGGGTCGCTACCAAGTGGAAAAAGAGCTCGGCAAGGGCGCGATGGGCGTTGTTTATCTGGGCAAAGACCCGAAAATCGGCCGCATGGTCGCGATCAAGACCATGGCGCTTTCGCAGGAGTTCGAACCGGATGAATTGCAGGGCGTGAAGGAACGTTTCTTCCGCGAAGCGGAAACCGCGGGCCGCTTGAATCATCCCAACATCGTCCAGATCTTCGATGCCGGCGAAGAGCACGATCTCGCGTACATCGCGATGGAATTCATCAAGGGACATGATCTCACCAAGCACAACAAATCGAACAACCTGCTGCCGGTGCCGGATGTCCTGAAGTTCATCGCCGATGCCGCCGACGCACTCGATTACGCCCACAGCAACGGCATCATCCACCGCGACCTCAAGCCTGCGAACATGATGCTGCCGGCCGACGGCAAGACGATCAAACTGATGGATTTCGGCATCGCGCGGATTGCCGATTCGAGCAAAACCAAAACCGGCATGGTGCTGGGGACGCCGTCCTACATGTCGCCAGAGCAGCTGTCGGGCAAACGGGTGGATGGACGCTCCGACCTGTTCTCGCTCGGCGTCACGCTCTACCAGTTGCTGACCGGCAGCCTGCCGTTCCAGGCCGACTCGATGGCGACCCTGATGTTCAAGATTGCCAACGAGCCCCATGCCAGTGCTGCGGCCATCAGGCCCGATCTGCCACCGCAACTTTGCGCCATCATCGATCGTGCGTTGCAGAAAAATGTCGAACAACGTTACCAGCGCGGCAATGAAATGGCGGCGGATTTACGCCAAGCCATTGGTCAGTTGGTCTAGCCCGCCGTCGCCATGGCACTCAAGAACAAGGTTGATACTGCGCTGCTCAGCGATGTCGGCCGCGTTCGTAAAAACAATGAGGACGCGATTGCCGAAGATCAGGATATCGGCCTGCTAATCCTCGCCGACGGCATGGGCGGCTATAACGCCGGAGAAATCGCCAGCGGCATCGCCATCGCCACCGTGCACGATCATGTCTGCCGCGAATGGCCCAAACTCAGGCACGGCGAGATCGATGCGGACAGCGGCTACCGCGTGGAAGGACTGCTGCTCAAAAAAGCCATAGAAACGGCCGATGCCGCGATCCGCCAGGTTGCCCAGAGCCAGCCGCAATGTGCCGGCATGGGCACCACGATCGTCGCCTGCATCCTGCACGAATCGATCTTGTCGATCGCCTATGTCGGCGACTCGCGTCTCTATCGTTATCGTGAAGGCCGTCTGGAACAAATTACCCGCGACCATTCCCTGCTGGAAGAATTGATCGCCAGAGGACACTACAGCCGCGAGGATGCGATCAAGCTGGTCCGAAAAAACATCGTCACCCGCGCACTGGGCACGGAAGAAAACGCGAAGGTGGATGTCATCGAGGAAACAATTGAACCCGGCGACATGCTGCTGCTGTGCTCGGATGGCTTGAACGACATGGTCAGCGATGAAGCCATCGGCTTAACACTGGGCAGATATGCTGATAACGTTGAACAAGCGGCCAAGGCGCTGGTCAATCTGGCGCTGGAAAATGGCGGCAGGGACAATGTTTCGGTGGTCCTCGCTCGCGTGAAATCATCTCTGGTCAGCGCCAAGCGCTGGCGTTGGTTTGAACATCTGTTGGAATGGTTCTGAGGAAATAATATGGGCAAGATCATTGTGACTGACGCAGCAGGCAGCAGTCAGGAATTCCCGCTCTCGAAGGAGCGGATCACCATCGGCCGGCATCCCGACAATGACATCTGCATTCCGGATCGCGCGATTTCCGGCAACCATGCGGCGATCATCACGATCTTGCACGATTCTTTTCTGGAAGACCTCGGCAGCACCAATGGCACCGTCGTCAACGGCAACCCGATCACCAAGCACCCGCTGACGCATGGCGACACCATCACCCTTGGACGCAATACCCTGCGCTATGAGGGCGAGCAACGGGGCGGAGAGGATGAATTCGAGAAGACCATGATTCTCAAGCCGGGCCAATTCGGCGCCGCTTTCGACTCACAGGTTCAGCAAGCCGCCGAGACCCCCAGCGCACCGGCCGCCACCGCGCCCGCCGAAAAACCGACGCTGGGCAGGCTGCGCGTTGCCAGCGGCCCCAGCGCCGGCAAGGAACTGGAACTCACCAAGGCGCTGACGACGATCGGCAAACCCGGGGTGCAGGTTGCCGCCATCACCCGCCGTGCCGATGGCTATTACAT
>JBOICJ010000246.1:0-29318 GCA_050740035.1 Stenotrophobium sp.
CGGGACACCTTCTCCCAAAGGGAGAAGGATCAAAAGCCCCCTCTCCCTACTGGAGAGGGGTTGGGGTGAGGGAACAGAATTTTAAACTGAGACACTACCGGAATCTCTGGGGATTCAACTGGCCGCCTGTTATTCCGGGCGGTATGCTTGAGGGTAGACGTCAGCCCGGATGCCATCAGAAAACCAAAAAACCGGGGCTGTGCGATGACTGCGGCAGGATATGGGGAAGCGTGATGCGGAAAATCGGAAATTTTATCGGCGCGTTCGTGCTGACCGTCGCGCTGGCGGCCTGTGGAAGTTCGCAGGCGCCGGTGCAATCCGCAACGGCTGATTCGACTGTCCCGGCCGATCCGGTGCTGCTGGTCAATCCCTTCGTCGGCACGCAGACCGGCGCCACCGATTTCGGCACCGGCGGCGGCGCGGGAAACACATTTCCCGGTGCGACGCTGCCGTTCGGCATGGTGCAGTTTTCGCCCGACACTTCGTTCAGCGACAACTTCGGCGGCGGCTACAGTTACGCCGATACCAAGCTCAAGGGTTTCAGCCTCACGCACATCTCCGGCGCCGGCTGTGCGATTTTCCAGGACATCGGCGTGCTGCCGCTGGCGAAAGTGGTCACGGCCTCGCCGGTGCCGCTGTTGGGCGCGGGACTGCTGTCACAATATCTCGCCACCTTCGACCACGCTTCCGAGCACGCGCAGCCCGGCGACTACAGCGTGCGTCTGAATCCGGCGACGACAACCCCGATCGACGTCGAACTGACCGCGACGCTGCGCGGTGGCATGGCGCGCATCGCGTATCCGCAGGGCACCCCCGCGAGTCTGCTGATCAATGCCGGCAACAGTGCCATGGGCAATGGCCTGGCACAGGTGCAGATTGATCCGGTGCGCCACGAGGTCAGCGGCAGCGCCAGCAGTGGCCGCTTCTGTTACCAGGACAATCGCTACACGGTGTATTTCGTCGCCGAGTTCGATCAGCCGTTTGCGACCTACGCAACCTGGCAGAAGCAGTTGCTGGTTCCGTCCAGTACATCGGCCACCGACATCTCGCCGCTGCCGCTCGACTACCAGCCGCTGCCCGGCGGCCCGAGCTCATTGCCCGGCAATCCGAGTACCGGCGCGCAGGCTGGCGCGGTGCTGGGTTTTGCGCCGCAGGATGGCGCGCCGGTAATCATGCGCGTGGCGATTTCATTCGTCAGCATCGACAACGCACGCGCCAATTTGCAGGCGGAACTGGCCGGACGCGATTTCGACAGCGTGCGCACGCAGGCGCATCAGATCTGGCGCAAGGCGCTGTCGCAGATTGAAATCAGCGGCGTCGATCGACCGCGGGCGCGGGTGTTCTACACCGCGTTGTACCACGCGCTGCTGTCGCCCACCGTGTTCAGCGATGTCAATGGCGATTACATCGGCATGGACAACGCGATCCATCACACCGCACGTCTGGCGTATGCCAATTATTCCGGCTGGGACATCTATCGCTCGCAGACGCCGTTGCTGGCGATGCTCGATCCGCAGCGCAGCAGCGACATGGTGCAGTCGCTGGTGGACAACGCCGCGCAGAGCGGCTGGCTGCCAAAGTGGTCTTTTGCCAACCAGCAGTCCGACACCATGGTGGGCGATCCGGCGGATCCGATCATCGCCGGTAGCTACGCCTTCGGCGCGCGCGATTTCGACACGGCGGCGGCGCTCGATGCCATGATCAAGGGCGCGACGCAGCCGGGACAGAGCGGCAATCCGGCCAGCCTCAACAACGGCTACGCCGAGCGGCCGGGCCTGACGCTCTATAGCACCCTCGGCTACATCCCGAAGGAGCTTGATGTGCCGGTGCTGGGCAATCTGCTGCCGGTGGTCAGCTCGCAGCTGGTCTGGGGCACGGCCGCCACCACGCTGGAATACGCGCTCGATGATTTTGCTATCGGCCGGTTTGCCGGGGCATTGGGGCAATCCGCGCGCGTGTCCGCGATCGGCGCGCGCGCCGGCAACTGGAAAAACCTGTTCAATCCCGCCAGCGGCTATATCGAGCCGCGCTCGGCAACCGGCATTTTCCTGCCGGGCTACGGCACCGCGAGCGGTGACGGTTTTGTCGAAGGCAACAGTGCGCAATACACTTGGTTCGTGCCACAAGACATGGCGGGTCTGATCGCGACGCTGGGCGGAACCGCGGCGGCGCAGGCGCGGCTCGATACCTTCTTCACCAAACTCAACGCCGGGCCGCAGGCGCCGTATGCGTTTCTTGGCAACGAGCCAACCTTGTTCACGCCGTGGCTTTACGCCTGGCTGCAACAGCCGGCCAAGACCGCACCGATCGTGCGCGAGGCGCTGACCACGCTCTATGACGACACGCCAAAAGGCATGCCCGGCAATGACGACCTGGGCACGATGTCGGCGTGGTGGGTGCTGGCGGCGCTCGGCCTCGATCCCGGCATTCCCGGCACCGATGTGTTGCTGCTCAACCCGCCGCTGATCCCGCAGGCCGTCGTGCATCTGCCGGGTGGCGACCTGCGCATCAGTGGCGGCGGCAGCGGCGGTTATGTGCAGAGCCTCGCGCTCAACGGCACGCCGCTGGATCGCGCCTGGCTGCATTTTTCCGAGATCGCCAAGGGCGGCACGCTACGCTATGTGCCGGGTGCGGCGCCGAGCGATTGGGCGACGGATACTGCGGCCGTCCCGCCGTCTTTTGCGTCGGACCTCGTAGCGCCGTGACGCGGTGGTTTGCTTTACGCGCTGGCGTAAAGCCGGCCCTGTGGCCGGTAGCCGGTGATGCCGCCCGCGCTGTACAGCGTGGTGGTGTTGCTATTGGAAAACAGGCTGTTGAGTGTGCGCCGGATCTGCGCCTGACGTTCGTCGAGCAGCGCGCCGTTGGCGAAATTGGCCTGTTCGCATTCGTGCGCCAGCGTCATCAGCTTGTGCCACTGGGCGGATAATTGCGGTGCAGCGGGATGGGCGTCGATCAGCGCGTCGATGCTGGCGCCGCGTTGCAGCGTTTGCAGATTTTCTCCCAGCCGTTGCAGGTCCTTGACCAGCTCCAGCTTGAGCGTCGAGATTTGCCGGAGACCGGGAGGGTCGTTGGCAATCAGCGCATTGCGTTCACGCTCGAGTATCGTCAGCAGCGACTGGCAGCAGGTCAGATGCTGTGCGATGGCTTGACTGAGTTCGGGCGTGGCGCTGTGGCTGTTCATGAGAGTCTGGCGATATCCTGTTCCATGCCCGTCAGGCGACTGGCAATCGCTTGTGGGTTGATGTGGTAGCTGCCGTTCTCCAGCGACGCCTTGATCGCTGCGATGCGCTGTTGATTGGCGACGGGAAGTCCGGCGATGCTTTTTTCGAACTGATGCAACTGCAACGCGTCGGGCGTGAGATGGATCGAATCGGGTCGGGACGTTTTGCTGACGCCGTTGTCGTTGGCGCCGCCTCGGGCGATGGTTTCGACGGTTTTTGACGATGTGCGCGCGGCGCTGCCGATGTTGCCGAGATAGCTGTCGATTTTCGTAACCATGGCCAATCACTCCCGCAGATAGGGTTGCATGCGGGGTTTATCGGCGGAATCAGGCAAAACTTGAGGGCCGCTTGATGAAATATGTTCACAGCTGCACCTCGACGGTATTGGCATTGCAGACGGTGCCTTCAACTGTACGGTGCGAGTGACTGTTGCGCACCTGGATGCGCTCGCCACGGCCGGCATCGGCCAGCGCGGTGCCTTCGGCGCGGACTTCCAGCCCACCGGCGTGACCGACCAGCGTCACTTGCTGGCCACGACGGATGATGCGTGCGGATTTGACCATCTCCGGCGACAGCACCGTGCCGATCGACAACGGCCGTTGCAGCACCGCGCCGATCACCTGGTTCGGGTCGGTAACGTAACCAAACGGCAGCGTGCTGGCGTCGCGGGTTTGCGTTGCGATGGCGTCGGCGGTGATGGTTTCGCCGCGCGCCAGCGAGCGGGCCAGCACCAGTACCTTCAGCGACTGGCTGATGCGGACTGGCACGTACAGGGTCCACGCCACCGGCGCTTCACAGCGGACGCCGACGCTCATCGCGCCACGGCCGCTACTCCCGGGCGCAACGAAGGCTTGTGGGGCTTGTGCGCAGACGGGCAGGCGCAGGCGATTATCGAGCGCGCCGGCGTGAACCTGGACATCGGGGCCGGATTGGGTGCGTGCGAAATTCGAGGCGATCTCACGGATACGGCCGGCCGATTCCCAGTCGGCACCCTGCGCAAGGCCGGGGCCAGCGCAGATGGCGAGGAATAGCAGCGGTATCAATTGACGTGGCATCCGACTCTCCAGCGATCTTGCACAGGGTGAGGCAAGTGGCGTGCCACACAGCATGCCGATCGGCACTCAAGTTTCGGCCACGTCGGCCGCTAATGCCGCTGACTCCCGGAGACGCGCACCATGGCCTCAGGTTTACTTGAAAGCATCGACCGCAGCACGCACCTGGCCGGACACAATCGCCTGGCCTTGTTGTTGTTCCGCCTGGATCCGCGTCAATACTTTGGCATCAATGTCTTCAAGGTGCAGGAAGTCCTCGAACGTCCGCGCGTCAGCTGGGTGCCATCGGCACATCCGCTGGTGCGCGGCATCGCCGATATCCGCGGGCGTGTCATGCCGATCATCGATCTGCGTCTGGCAGTAGGTGGCCAGCCGCTGGAAGACGACATGGCCAGCCATGTCATCGTCACCGAGTTCAACCGATCTGTGCAGGGATTTTTGGTGCACGCGGTGGAGCGCATCATCCACGTCGCGGTCGAAATCGTGCAGCCACCGCCGCCCGGCGATGGCGACAGCTATCTGACCGCCGTCACCCGCTACGGCAACGAACTGATCGAGATCATCGATGTCGAACGGGTACTGGCGACGGTGGTCGGCGACGGCAAATCGGTGACCGAGGACGTGCTGAAACAGGCACGCGAGTTGCCGCCTGGCAGTCATCGCGTGCTGGTGGTGGATGATTCAAAAGTGGCGCGCTCGCAGATCGAGCGCATCCTCACCCAGGTCGGCGTCGAGTGCGTGCTGATGCGCGATGGCCGCGAAGCTTTGCAATATCTGCAAGGGATCGCCGCACAGGGCCGCTCGCCCGCGGAAGAATTGCTGTTGGTGGTCTCGGATGTCGAGATGCCGGATATGGACGGCTACACTTTGACGACGGAAATCCGGCGCGATCCGCGTCTGCGCGACCTTTATGTGATGTTGCATACCTCGCTGTCCGGAGTTTTCAACAATGCCATGGTGCAAAAAGTCGGCGCCGATCGTTTCATCGCCAAATTCAATGCCGACGAGCTGGCGCAGGGCGTGCTTGATCTGATTCGCGAACGCCAAGCCGCCGCTTGAGCCCTCTGGATCTGCCCTGAGACGCCCTGCTGGCACAGGGCTTGCCTCACTCCTCCTGCCCCGTCACTGCTGGAGGCAGAACATGGCAGGTTTAGATTCTCTGTTTGGGATACACGCTGAGGCGCTGCGCGTGCAGCAGCAGCGGATGAGTACGCTCGCCTCCAATATCGCCAACGCCGATACGCCGGGCTACCAGGCCAAGGATATCGATTTCACCAAAATCCTCGCACGCGCGGTCAGCGACGCCAGTGCTGGCAACACATCACGATCTGGCGCCGATACAGCGGCGGGTGATCTGCCACTCGATGGCAGCGCGGCTGACACAAGCAATGACATCGCCGGCGCCACGGTCTTTCGCGTTCCGGTGCAGCCCAGCGCTGATGGCAACACCGTCGATGTGCAGGTCGAGCAGGCCGCGTTCGCGGATTCGGCGATGCACTATCAGGCCAGTCTCAGCTTCATCGATAACCGCCTGCGTTCGCTGATGACCGCGATCACCGGCAGTTGAGGAGGACGCTCATGTCTTCATTCAGAATTTTTGATATCGCCGGCTCCGCGCTGAGCGCGCAGTCGGTGCGGCTCAACACGGTGGCCAGCAACATGGCCAACGCCGACGCCGTCAGCGGCGATCCGAGCAAGGTTTACCGCGAACGTCTGCCGGTATTCCAGGCGACGCCGGTCGCCGGCAGCGCCGACAGTGCCGGCGTCAAGGTGCTCGGCGTGGTCGAGAGCAGCGCGCCGCCGGACAAGCGCTATGAACCCGGCAACCCGCTGGCCGACGGCCAGGGTTACGTCTACGCGCCGAACATCAATTCGGTGGAGCAGATGGTCAACATGATTTCGGCCTCGCGCGCATATCAGGGCAGCGTCGAGGTGATGAACACCGCCAAGAGCCTCGCCCTGCAAACGCTCAACATCGGTAAATAACCATGACCGCCATCGGCAGCAGCACCAGCAATACGGTCGATCCTTCGATCCTCGGCAGCATCGGGCTGAACAACAGTTCGCCGACTTCGGCGCAGCCGCAGCAGTTGACCCAGGACGATTTCCTCAAGCTGATGACCGCGCAGTTGCAGAATCAGGACCCGATGAAGCCGCTCGACAACAGCCAGTTCGTCAGCCAGATGGCGCAGTTTTCGACGGTGTCGGGCATACAGAATCTGCAAAATTCTTTCAGCAGCCTGTCGTCGTCGCTGACGTCCAGTCAGTCGTTGCAGGCGTCGTCGCTGGTCGGTCACCACGTGCTGGTGCCCAGTTCCACGATTGCGCTGCCGGCCACTGGCGCAGTGCAGGCGGCGGCCAATCTTCCGGCCAGCGGCGAGCTGGTGGTGAACATCACCGATGCCTCGGGACAGGTTGTGCGGCAGATGGATCTGGGAGCGCAGTCGTCGGGCGTCGCGTCGATCGATTGGGATGGCCTGGACAGCACCGGCAAGCGTCTGCCCGCAGGCGCGTACACGCTGAACGCGCAGGTGGTCGATGCCGCCAACAGCAGCAGCCAGGCCGCAACGACCTACGTCGCCGGCAACGTCAACAGCGTTTCACTGAGCGCCGGGAACGGTATCACCCTGAATGTGCAGGGTGCCGGCCCGGTGGCCTTCAACCAGGTTTTGCAAATCATGTAATCCGGCAGCACCGGACAGGAGAATCATCATGTCATTCGGAATCGCACTCAGTGGTCTCAACGCAGCGCAGGCGGACCTCAACACCACCGCCAACAACATCGCCAATTCCAGCACCACGGGGTTCAAGCAATCCTCGGCGCAATTCGGCGACATCTATCAGTCGAGCGCCTACGGCCTGAGCACCCAACAGATCGGTAGCGGCGTGCACTTGACGCAGGTGGCGCAGAATTTCCAGCAGGGCACGGTCAATATCACCAACAATCCGCTGGACATGGCGATCAGCGGCTCGGGATTTTTCACGCTCAGCGACAACGGCAGCATGGTCTACAGTCGCGCCGGTAATTTCAGCACCGACCGCAATGGCTACGTCGTCAATGGCACCGGTCAGGCCTTGCAGGTGTTTCCGCCGATTGCCGGCGGCAACGGCTTCAACACCGGCAGCCTGTCGTCGCTGCAACTCTCGACCGGCGACAATCCGCCGTCGGCCTCGACCGAGATCGCCGCGCAGTTCAACCTGCCGAGCAGCTCGACGCCGCCACAAGTGGCGACTTTCTCAGACACCGATCCCAACAGTTACAACCAGACCACGTCGGTCACGACCTACGATTCGCTCGGTGCGGCGCACACCACCAGCCTGTTCTTTGTCGCCGGTGCGACCGCCAACGACTGGACCATGTATTCCACCACCGACGGCACCGCCATGCCCGGCAGCACCGCGCTGACCTATTCCAACGCCGGCGTGCTGACCACGCCGGTTGGCGGCGCAGTCACCTTGCCGCCGTTCACGCCGACCAACGGCGCAGCGCCGATGGCGATGACGCTGGACCTGAACAAGAGCACCCAATACGGCAGCCAGTTTGCGGTCAGTTCGTTGACCCAGGACGGCTACACCACCGGTAAACTGACCGGCGTGGCGGTCGATAGCAGCGGCGTGATTCAGGCGCGCTATACCAATGGACAATCGACCGCGCTGGGCCAGTTGGCGCTGACCAGCTTCGCCAATCCGCAGGGTTTGCAGCAACTCGGCAACACCAGTTTCGGCGAGACCTTTGCCTCGGGCCAACCGATCCGCGGCTCGGCCAACACCAGCAATTTCGGCCAGGTGCAATCCGGCGCGCTGGAGGCCAGCAACGTCGATCTGACCACGCAGCTGGTCAACATGATCACCGCGCAGCGCAACTATCAGGCCAACGCGCAGATGATCCAGACCGACAATCAGCTGACGCAGACCATCATCAGCAGCATCCGCTGATCCGCACCTAGAGCACCATCATGGATCGGGCACTGTATGTGGCGATGTCGGGCGCGACGCAGACCATGCGCGCGCAGACCGCCAACAACAACAACATCGCCAACGCCAGCACCACCGGCTTTCGCGCCGAGTTGATCGCGCTCGACCCGGTCGCAGTGCAAGGCGCGGGTCTGCCGACGCGGGTCAACGCAGAGGCGACGACCAGCGGCTGGGACTCATCGGTCGGCAGCATCCAATCGACCGGCAATCCGCTCGACGTGGCGCTGCGCCAGGATGCCTGGCTCGCGGTGCAGGCGCCCGATGGCAGCACGGCTTATACCCGCGCCGGCGATCTGCGGGTCAACGCACTGGGACAGATGAGCACCGCCTCCGGCCACGCGGTGATGGGCGACGGCGGGCCGGTGTCGGTGCCGCCAAATTCGTCCATCACCATCGGCAACGACGGCACCATTTCGATGGTGCCGATGGGACAGGGGCCGCAGACCCAGGCGACCGTTGGCCGGCTCAAGGTGGTGCAGGCCGCGCCCGATCAACTGGTTCGCGGCGCAGATGGGCTAATGCGCGCCAAGGCTGGCGTCAGCTTGCAGGATGCGTCCGGCACGGTGCTGACCAGCGGCGCGCTCGAATCGAGCAACGTCGATCTGGCCTCGGCGCTGGTCAACATGATCCAGCTGTCGCGGCAGTTCGAGATGCAGGTCAAGATGATGAAGACGGTCGAAGACAACGCGACCTCGGCCTCGACGCTGGTGCGGATGAACACTTGATATTTTGGTGCCAGATTTCCGGCGGCATAAATGTGACGTTTTTTTGCGCGCCGCCTGCGCCCGCTGATTGACCAGGGGTTCAGGCACAGCGGCAGGCCTGAGCCGATGAACGGACTCCATGCCCCGCGCAATGCGCCGCCCCCAAGCCTCGCCCGATCTGGTCTGGCCCGGAACTTGTAACACCTCCTGCAACGCGGATTTCCGTCCGAACGATTGAGTGAGGTAGCGCGATGAATCAAGCTCTCTGGGTCGCCAAGACCGGTCTCGATGCGCAGCAGATGCGCATGACCGTGGTCGCCAACAACCTGGCCAACGTCAACACCACCGGCTTCAAGAAGGGCCGCGCGGCGTTTGAGGATCTGCTCTACCAGACCGTGCATCAGCCCGGCGCGCAGACCACGCAGCAGACCCAGGACCCGACCGGCCTGCAACTCGGCACCGGCGTGCGCGTGGTCGCGACCGACAAGGAATTCGCCCAAGGCAATATGTCGCAGACCAATAATCCGCTGGACGTGGCGATCAACGGCCGCGGCTTTTTCCAGATTCAGCAGCCCGACGGCACCATGGCCTACACCCGCGATGGCACCTTCCAGCTCAACAGTCAGGGCCAGATCGTCAACGCCGAAGGCTACGCGCTGCAACCCGGCGTGACCATCCCGCAGGGCGCGCAGAGCATCAGCATCGGCACCGACGGTACCGTCAGCGTGCAGTTGCCGGGTCAGGCGCAGCCGCAGCAGGTCGGCACGCTGACCATCGCCGACTTCATCAACCCCGCCGGCCTGCAAGCCAAAGGCGGAAATTTATTTCTCGAAACCGGCGCCAGCGGCCCGCCGCAGACCGGCACCCCCGGCATCAGCGGGCTGGGCACTCTGGCCCAGGGTTCGCTGGAAGCATCGAACGTCGATATCGTCGAGGAGATGGTCAACATGATCGAAACGCAGCGTGCGTACGAGATCAACTCCAAGGCGATCCAGACCACCGACGCGATGCTGCAATACGTCAACCAGAACATGTGAGGCGGCCATGGCACGCGATGAGTCGGTTGCCGTGATTCCTGTGTGGCTCAAACGCTTGGCCGCGCCGCTGGCATTGTTGCTGCTCAGCGCCTGCGCCAGCACGCCGCCGCTGATGGACGCGGCCAAGCCGCCGGAGGTCGCGGCACTGCCGCCGCCGACGCCCGGCGCGATTTTCCAGAGTGGTCAGGGCATGGCGCTGTTCGAAGATCAGAAGGCGCGCAACATCGGCGACATCCTGACGATCCTGCTGGTCGAGAACACCCAGGCCAAAACCACCTCGAGCACCAGCACCGCCAAGCAGAGCGACACCAGCCTGAGTGCGCCCAACATCTTCGGTATGCCGGTCACCATTCATGGCGCGCCGGTGTTGTCCGCTGCGCTCGATTCCAAACATGGATTCACAGGCAGCGGCGACAGCGCGCAGACCAACACCTTGCAAGGCAGCGTCACCGTCACCGTGGTCGGGCGTCAGCCCAACGGCAACCTGATCGTGCGCGGCATGAAACATCTCGATATCAACCAGGGCTCGCAGGACGTGCGCATCGAAGGCATCGTGCGGCCCGCCGACATCGCACCCGACAACACCGTGCAGTCGAGTCGCGTTGCCGACGCACGCGTCGCCTACGTTGGCACCGGCTCGCTGGCCGAGTCCAATACCAAAGGCTGGCTGGCGCGCTTCTTCAGCTCGCCGCTGATGCCGTTCTGAGGAGGCCGCCATGACCGTGCTCCAGTTCGCTCCCAGGATTCCCCATTCGCAGCCGCGCACCCGTGCGCGCAGCATCGCGCTGCGCAAGTCTGCGGTGGTGGTGCAACTGCCGTTGCGGCCGCGGCCGCCGAGCGCCATGCCGGTCGCGGTCACGGCTGCCACCACAGCAAAACCGCAGACGCGGATGCATCGCGCACTGCACGCGATGATCTTCAACCTGGTGTTGCTCGCTGCGCTGTTGCTGCACGCCGGCGCCGCGCACGCCGAGCGCATCATGGACCTTGCTGACGTCTCCGGTGTGCGCGACAACCCGCTGGTCGGTTACGGGCTGGTGGTCGGTCTCGATGGCAGTGGCGATCAAACCAGTCAGGCGCCGTTTACCGTGCAGAGCCTGGAGTCGATGCTCAGCCAGCTCGGCATCACCGTGCCGGCCGGCACCAATCCGCAGTTGAAAAACGTCGCCGCCGTCGCGATTCATGCCAGTCTGCCGGCGTTCGCCAAGCCCGGGCAGAAAATCGATATCACGGTGTCGTCGATCGGCAACGCCGGTTCGTTGCGCGGTGGCGCGCTGCTGATGGCGCCGCTCAAGGGTGTCGATGGGCAGGTCTACGCCATCGCTCAGGGCAATGTCGTCGTCGGCGGTCTGGGCGTCAGTGGCGGCGACGGCTCCAAGGTCACGATCAATATTCCCAGCGCCGGACTGATTCCAAACGGTGCCACGGTCGAGCGCGCCGTCGCACAAAATTTTGGCAGCTCCAATGAGGTCACGCTCAATCTGCACGATGCCGACTTCACCACCGCCGCGCGCATGGTGCAGGGCATCGACGCCGCGCTAGGCGCCGGCAGCGCGCGTGCGCTCGACGCGGTCAGCATCGCGGTCAAGGCGCCGGCCGATCCGAGTCAGCGCGTCGGCTTCATCGCACAGCTCGAAAATCTCGACATCAATCCCGGCGACGCACCGGCGCGCGTGGTAATCAACGCCCGCACCGGCACGGTGGTGATCGGCGGCCAGGTCCGCGTGACGCCGGCAGCGGTGTCGTCGGGCGCGTTGTCGGTCACCATTACCGAACGGCCGCAAGTCAGTCAGCCGCAGCCGTTCAGCCAGGGCCAGACCGTGGTCACGCCGAAAAGCTCGATCTCGGTGCAGCAGCAGGACGCGCACATGTTCGTGTTTGCGCCGGGCACGACGCTGGACGAGCTGGTGCGTGCGGTCAATCAGGTCGGCGCCGCGCCGGGCGATATCGTCTCGATACTCGAAGCGCTCAAACAGGCTGGCGCGCTGCGTGCGCAGCTGGTCGTGATCTGAGATCGCCCGATGAACACGCCGCTGCCCGTCGATCCGAGCATCACCGACATGTCGCAGTTCAGCCGCCTGCGTGCAGCGGCACAGCGGCACGATCCGCAGGCGCTGCGTGCGGTCGCCAGACAATTTGAAGCGCTGTTCACGCAGCAACTGCTCAAGAGCATGCGCCAGGCCAAGGTCGGCGACGATCTGATGGGCAGCCAGCAGGCCGATATGTATCAGGGCATGTACGACCAACAGCTCGCGCAAAAAATGGCGCAGGGCCACGGACTCGGCATCGCCGATCTGCTGGTGCGCCAGCTCCAGGGTGAACAGACGCATCCGACCGCAGACAAGGCGGCGGTATCGGCGCCGACTGCACTGCAAACCGAGCGCAAGTTTTTTCCGCTAGCCGCCGGTGCGGGAGCGGCTCATTTCGTGAAATTGCCCACCGCCGGAAAGATTCCGCTGGCACCGCTGAAAATGTCGGCGACGCTCAGCGCAACGACGCCCGCCGAGGTGCCACTGCGCGCCGCGCAGCCACAGCCGTCGGTGTCGCTGGCGCATCCGGCGGATTTCATCAAGAGCCTGTTGCCGCAGGCGCAGGCCGCAGCCCGCGAACTGGGTGTGCCGGCGCGCGTACTGGTGGCGCAGGCGGCGCTGGAAACCGGTTGGGGCAAACACATGATCAAGAACGCCGACGGCAGTCCCAGTTACAACTTCTTCGGCATCAAGGCCGGCCGGCACTGGCAGGGCGACAAGGTCAGCAAATCGACCACCGAATACCACGGCAGTCAGCCACAGCGGGAAGTGGCGCAGTTCCGCAGCTATGACACGCCGGCTGCGGCGTTCAAGGATTACGTGAAATTTCTCAAGAGCAATCCGCGCTACGCCGCGGCGCTGAATCATGGCGGCGATACCGGGCATTTTGCCCGCGGCCTGCAGCAAGCCGGTTACGCCACCGATCCGGCCTACGCCGAAAAAATCTGCCGCATCAGCAGCGGCCCGACAATGCGGTTGGTGCTGACGCAGGCGTCGGCGACCCAGGTTGCATAAGGAGCCGCCATGAGCGACATGATGACCACCGGCGTCAGCGCACTACAGGCGTTTCGCCAGGCGCTGAACACCGTCAGCAGCAATATCTCCAATTCATCGACGCCGGGCTACAGCCGCGAAACCACGGCGCTGCAAACCGCGTCGTCCGGCGGCGTGCTGGTGCAGCAGACCGGTCGCATGACCGACGACATCCTGTTTCAGCGCAGCCTGGGCGACAACGCTTCGTACAGCCGACTCAATACGTTTCAGAAACTGGCATCGCAGATCGATGGCCTGACCTCGGGCAGCACCACCGGCTTGAGCGGGCCACTGCAAAATTTTTTCACCGCCATGAACGGACTGGCCGCCGACCCGCAATCGACCGCGACGCGGCAGGCGGTGCTGGCCGCAGCCAATGGTTTGTCCGATCAGTTCGGTAGCTTGCAGTCGCAGATGAGCGGCATGGAAGACGACATCAACAGCCAATTGACGCAGGCGGTGTCGCAGATCAATCAGGCCGCGTCGAGCATCGCCGACCTCAACAATCGCATCGCCCTGAGCAACGGTGGGCCGCAGGCGCCCAACACGCTGCTGGATCAGCGCGATGCGCTGGTCAAGCAGCTGGCCGACAACATCGGCATCACCACGGTCAAGCAGGACGATGGCTCGATCAACATTTTCACCGCCGGTGGCCAGGCGCTGGTGCTGGGCAGCAATACCCAGAAGCTGAGTCTGGTGCCCGGCGATTACGGCAGCGGCCGTCAGGAAGTGGCGATCGGCGCCAAGGCGATCAACGTCAACAGTCAGGTCGGCGGCGGTGTCGTCGGTGGCTTGCTGGATGCGCGCAGCCAGTTGCTCGATCCGGCCGAGACCGCGCTGGGCGCTCTCGCGGTGACGCTGACGCAGAGCGTCAACCAGCAAAACGCCCAGGGCGTCGATCAGAACGGTGCGATGGGCGGAAATATTTTTGCACCGATCAGCGGCACGGCATTGGCCTCGTCGAGGAATAGCGGTAGTGCCACTGTCGGTGTCGGCTTTGCCGATGTCAGTCAACTCGGCAACGCCAGCTACCGGCTCAATTTCGACGGCAGTGCCTGGAGCCTGACCGATACCTCATCCGGCGCGGTGGTGCCGATGACCGGCGCCGGCACCGCAGCATCGCCGTTCGTGGCGGCCGGCATCCGCTTGCAGATCGGTGGCACGGCCAGCGCCGGCGATAACTATCTGATCAAGCCCACCGCTTATGCCGCCGCGCAGGTGCAGGTAGCGACGCAGGATCCGGGCAAGATCGCTGCGGCCTTGCCGGTCAGCGCATCGAGCGGATTGGGCAATACCGGCAGCACCAGCATTGCGGTCAGCGCTATCGGCAATGCCGCAGATCCGAATCTGCGCACGTCGGTGACCATCCAGTTCAGTACGCCATCGACGTACAGCATCAACGGTAGCGGCAGTTACGCCTACAGTGCCGGCCAGTCCATCAGCCTCAACGGCTGGAGCGTCACGCCCGCCGGTTTGCCAGCGGCCGGCGACAGCTTTCAGATCGGCCCGATGAGCGCCAACAGTGGCGACAACGGAAACGCTTTGCTGCTCGCGGAATTATCCAGCAAAGGCGTACTCAACGGCGGCAACACCTCGCTGTCCGCGGCCAATACCGCTATGGTGTCGCAGATCGGCAGCATCGCGCAGCGGGCCAGCGCCAGCAGCGATGCGGCGCAGGCGATCCAGCAGCAGACGCAGAAAGACAGCGACGCCGTCTCTGGCGTCAATCTGGATGATGAGGCGGCCGATCTGGTGCGCTACCAGCAGGCCTATCAGGCCGCAGCGCAGGTGATTTCCACCGCACAGAATTTGTTTCAGACGTTATTGAGCGCCGCTAGAGGGAGTTAATCATGCGCATCTCGACCAACTCCACCACTGAGCTTGCCATTGTCAGCATCAATCAGCAGCAGACCGCGCTGGCGAAATTGCAGACGCAGATCAGCAGTGGCCAGAAGCTGCAAACCGCCGCCGACGATCCGGCAGCCTGGGCGCAGGGCATGTCGCTGGATCAACAGATCAGCAACATCAGCACTTACACCACCAATGTCTCGACTGCGCAACAGCGGCTGGGCATGGAGGAAAATGCGCTGGCCAGCAGCAGCAACGTTCTGCAAAGCATCAGCGAGCTGGCGATCCAGGCCAATGCCGCGACGCAGAGCCCGCAGTCGCTGCAAGCGATTGCCTCGCAGATGCAGCAGTACTACGAGCAGTTGCAGTCCTATGGCAACGCTCAGGATGGCGAAGGCCGTTATCTGTTTGCCGGCGCCAACAGCACCAGCCTGCCGTTTACGCAGGGCGCGTCCGGCGTGAATTACAACGGCGACCAGAATTCGCGCCTGCTTTCGATCGGCCCCAATCGCAGCATCGCCGATGGCGACAACGGCGCCAACCTGTTCATGGCCAATCGCAGCGGCAACGGCACGTTTGAGTTGTCGGCTGCGGCCAGCAATGCCGGCACCGCGCAACCGGCGACCAGCCAAGTGCTCGACCCCAGCCTATGGGATGGCGGCAGCTACAGCATCAGTTTCAACGCCGGGAACTATCAGGTGAAGGACAGCAGCAACAACGTCATCGGCTCGGGCGCGTACACCTCGGGTAACGGTATCCGCTTCCGCGGCATCGAAGTCAGCTTCAGCGGCCAGCCTGCGGACGGCGACAATTTCAGCGTCGGCGCCAGCCAGCAGAAGGACGTGTTCAAGACCATCAGCGACCTCATCGGTCTGGTCAAAAATCCGCCGACGACGGCCGCCGGTCGCGCGCAGTTCCAGACCCGTATGCAGGGCTTGCAGGCCGAACTATCCAACGGCCTCGACCAGGTGGTAAACGTGCGCGCAACGGTTGGCGCACGCCTCGCCGCGCTGGACGATGCCTCGAACAGTCTCAGCAGTCAGCTGGTCAGCGCGAAATCGACGCTGTCGGACGTGCGCGATGTCGATCTGGCCCAGGCCAGCACCGAGCTGAATCAGCGCACGGTGACGCTGCAGGCGGTGCAGCTGGCCTACGCCAAGGTGCAGGGCCTGTCGCTGTTCCAGTATCTGCGATGAACGCCGGTTCCGATCAACGACCGGCCAGCAGGCCGGTTTTTTTTGGCGCGACAGCGGGCACTGGCCGTTTGTCCGTTGCGGCGCTCCGCTCATCTGCATTTGCGGCGGACGATTCAAGAATGAATCGCCGCGGACGTTAATCCACTCAGCAGCGGCAGAACACCCCGGAGACGGGAACGCTGATGCAAACCCAGGTCACGGTAGATGCCGCCCGGGATGTCCAACTCTTCTGGAGAAATGATCATGTCAAGCGTAATCAATACCAACGTGATGTCACTCGATGCCCAGCGCAACCTGTCGCTGTCGCAGAACTCTCTCGCCACCTCGATGCAGCGTCTGTCCTCGGGCCTGCGCATCAACAGCGCCAAGGATGATGCCGCGGGTCTGGCCATCTCGCAGCGTATGACGGCGCAGATCAACGGCTTAGATCAGGCCACGCGTAATGCCAACGACGGCATCTCGCTGGCGCAGACCGCCGAAGGCGCGCTCAACGAAGTGACCAACAACCTGCAACGTATCCGCGAACTGGCGGTGCAGTCGGCCAACGGTTCCAACAGCGCCACCGACCGCGCGGCGATGAACACCGAAGCGCAGCAGCTGATGTCCGAAGTCGATCGCGTTGCGCAGCAGACCCAGTACAACGGCGTCAACCTGCTCGACGGCAGCTTCTCCAACCAGTCGTTCCAGGTCGGCGCCAACTTTGGCCAGACCATCAACATCGGTTCGATCGTCAACGCCAACGCCAGCAGCCTGGGCACCTACAGCAGCGCTTCGGTGACCGGCGCCGCCGCCACCGCGATGACCGCGATCACCGCTGGCGACCTGACCGTCAACGGCGTCAGCGTCGGCGCCATCAGCGCGGCCGGTAGCGCCACCGAACGTGCAACACAGTTGCGCGACGCGATCAACGCCGTGTCGGATCAGACCGGTGTGTTTGCGACCAACGACACCAACAACAGCCTCACGTTGAACTCGTCCGCCACCGCCGGCATCACGGTTGCATTCGCCGGCGCCAGCGCCACGGCCGCCACCACGGGTCTGGCCGCTGGAGCCACGGCTGCTGCCACCCAGACCGGTTTTGCGACTCTGGACATCAGCACCGCCGCTGGCGCCCAGACCGCCTTGCTGCAGATGGACGGCGCGCTCAACGCAGTCAACACCGCGCGCGGCGATCTGGGTGCTTACCAGAACCGCTTCCAGTCGGTGGTCAACAGCCTGTCCACGACCTCGGAAAACCTGCAAGCCGCACGCAGCCGCATCACCGATGCCGACTTCGCCCAGGAAACCGCCAACATGACCCGCGCGCAGATTCTGCAACAGGCCGGTACAGCGATGGTGGCCCAGGCCAACTCGGCACCGCAGGGTGTGCTCAAGCTGTTGCAATAACGCAGTAACGATGGTGCTCCACGGACCGGGGCGGGTACCCTCCCGCCCCGGTTCCGCGGGGAGTCGATAACAGAGGAAGGGCTATGTCATGAACACAGTCATTACGGGAATCCCACCGCCGCCGGCGGTTTTGGCGTTGCCGCCAGCGGCCACCGGAGCGGGCGCAAAGGCGACGCCACCCCGGCATGCCGCGACAGCGGATCTGCCGGGATCGCCCGCAGTCAAGGATGCCTTGCAGAAACAGCTGGATCACCTGAATCAGCGTCTGACCGACAACCAGACCCATCTGAAATTCAGCGTCGATCAACAGCTCGACACGGTGGTGGTGGCGGTCGTCGATACGCGCGACGGCAGGGTGTTGCAGAAGATTCCCAGCGACGTCGCCTTGCGCATCGCCCACGCCTTGCACGACGAGCAGGGCCAGCACGGCGCGCTGATACAGGCCACGGCCTGAACTTTGCAGGAGAAAAAACATGACCAGCCCGATTAGTTCCTCGCTCAGCTCCCCCGGCATCGGTTCGGGCCTGGATGTCAATTCGATCGTGTCGCAGCTGGTGGCGTCGGCGCGCGCGGGCGATGACAGCCGCTTGTCCGGCCAGTTGTCCACCGACAACACGCAGATCTCGGCCCTGGGCTCGCTGAAATCGGTGCTGGCCGGCCTGCAAACCGCAGCGGCCAGCCTCGGTGCGAGCGGCTCGGTCGCGCAGTCCACAGCCAGTTCCGCCGACAGCACGGTGTTCACCGCCACCGCCAGCGGCAGCGTGCAACCCGGTTCCTACAACGTCGAAGTGGTCTCGCTGGCCACCGCCGCCAAAATCGCCAGCGATGCCTATGCGTCGCCCGATACCGTGGTCGGCGATGGCAGTGTCACCGTTGCGCTGGGCAGCAAATCGTTTACGGTCAATCTCGCCAGCGGCAACGACAGTCTTTCGGACCTGGTCAGCGCGATCAATCAGGCCAAGGACAATCCCGGTGTCAGTGCCAGCATCATCACCGACACCAACGGCGCGCATCTGGTTCTGCAATCGCAGGTCACCGGCGGCGACAACGCCCTGACGCTAAGTTCGGCGTCGGCGGCGGACAGCAGTTCGTTCATCAACACCAGTTCCCTGCAAACCGCGGCCAGCGCGCATCTCCGTGTCGATGGCTACGATGTCTACAGCGATTCCAACGTCGTCGACAGCGCCATCAGCGGCGTCACGCTGAATCTGGTCAAGGCACAGCCCGGCAGCGCGGTCGGTCTGACGCTGGCGCCGAATCAACAGGCGGCCACCGCCGCCGTGCAGTCGTTCGTCGCGGCGTATAACAAGGTCGTGACCGCGGTCGCACAACTGACCGTTTTCGATCCCACCGGCCAGAACAGCGGCCCGCTGATCGGCGACAACACGATCAACGGCATCGCCAACCAGTTGCGCAGCGTTCTCGGCAACCAGGCCAGCGGCACCGGCAGCGCTTACACGCTGCTGTCGCAAATCGGCATCACCACCAATACCGATGGCACGCTGGTGGTGGACAGCGGCAAGCTCGGCACCGCAGTGTCCAGCAACCTCGCCTCGGTGCAGAAGATGTTTTCCGGTACCGGAGGTTTTGCCACGCAACTCTCGCCGGTGCTCGACAGCTACCTGCAAAGTGGCGGCGCGATCGACGCCGAAACCACCAGCCTGCAAGCGCAGGTCAAGGATATCCAGAACCAGCAGGATCAGCTCAACACCCGCATGACCGCGCTGACCGCGCAATACACGCAACAGTTCTCGGGGCTCGACACCCTGATTGCGTCGATGAAATCGACCAGCGATTATCTGACCCAGCAGCTGGCCAACCTGCCGGGCTTCGGCGGCAGTAGCAGCAAGAATTGAGCGGCGCGCGGCATCGCTGCCTGCGACGCGCATCCGGCTCAAGAAATCGCCGCGCTTGCCGATACTTCACTCAGACCCGTTGAGAGCCATCGCCATGCAAACACACGCTCACTCTGCGCTGCGCCAATACCAAAGTGCCGCAGTCTCCGGCGAGGCCAGCGATGCGCACCCGCACAAGCTGATCGAGATGCTGCTGGTCGGCGCGCTCGATCGCATCGCCCGCGCACGCGGGCATGTCGAACGTCATGAGCTTGCGCTCAAGCACAAGGCGATCAGCTCGGTGGTCGCGATTCTCGATCACCTGCGCCTGAGCCTCGATCTCAAGGCCGGCGGCGAAATCGCACGCAATCTTTCCGGGCTCTACGATTACTGCATGCAGCGCATGGCGCAGGCCAATGCCGCCAACGACGTCAGCCCTCTCGATGAAGTCGCGAGCCTGCTGCGCGAAATAAAATTCGCCTGGGATGCGATAGCGCCGACCGCCGGGCGCGCACACTAAGACGCTGCCGCCTGAGTCGGGCGACACCCATGCAAAATCTGCTGGCATCGAAGTTGCAGCAGTTCATTGCTGGTCGTCGCGCACGAATCTGTGCAGGCGATGAATCTGCCGGCAGGAGTCCGTGATGCCCGAAAATCCGCCCGTGCTTCAATACAGCGATCGTGTGCCGTTGCGCTGGACCCTGCTGACCGCGATGCCGTCGGTGGTGGAACTCGAACGCATGGCGGCAACCAATATTCATCTGCTCAACGCCGTCTCGGCGCTGGAAGAGCATCGCGAGCTGCCCGTCGAGGACAATGTGCTGGCGCTAGAGATCAATCACCTGCATCGCAAGGTGGACCTGCTGCTGGGCATGGTGGCGCGGCTGGTCGAGGCGCAACTGCCTTCGCCGCCAGCGGTCGCCGTGGTGTTTTCGTCCGAAGGCATGAGCTGGGCCGCAGGCCCGCAGCGTCCGCCCATCGGCAGCCGCATCCTGCTAGAGGTTTACCTGAGCCGTGGTTCGGCCGAGCCTTTGCGTTTGCCGGCCATCGTCGAGGCGGGCAACCACGACAATGTGCATGTGCGCTTCGATCTGCCGGTGGAAGGGTTCATCTCGGCGATCGAGCAGCACGTGTTTCTGCGCCACCGCCGCTCAGTGGCAAAATCCTTGCAATCGACACGTGCCGCAGGCTGAGGGTTCCGCGTTGCCTTTGCCGCAGCGCACCCCGACAATGGTGCCATGAACCTGACCGCGCAAAAATCCACACGGGTGATTCTTGCCGATCCGCAGGGTCTGGTGCGCAGCGGTATCCGCGCTTTGCTGGAGGCATTGCCGCAGACCGAAGTGGTAGCGGAAACCGGCGACGGCCACGAGTTGGTGACCCTCGCCACGCAGTTGCGTCCCGACGTGGTCATCACCGAAATCGACCTCAATAACCTCGGCGGACTCGAAGCCGCAGGGCAATTGCAGCAGCATTGCCCGGAAGTCGGCGTGCTGATTCTGTCGCGGCAGACCGCTCATCCGCTGATTCGTGCCGCACTCAAGGCCGGAGTGTGCGGTTTTCTCACCAAAAACGCCGAAACCACAGAACTGGCCCTGGCCTTGCGTGCCGCTCAGCGGCGTCAAAGCTACTTTAGTCCGGAGATTTCTCGCAGCGCTCTGGAGCAGCGACGCCTGCCACGGGCCGAAAGTCGGCCCCAGTTCACGCCGCGCCAGCGTCAGGTCCTGCAACTGCTGGCGCGCGGCTCGTCCACCCGCGAGATCGCCGGTCTGATGGGCGTCAGCATCAAGACCGTGGAGACGCATCGCGCACGCGTCATGCAACAACTGCACCTGAAGGGCGCCAACGCGCTGATTCACTACGCAGTGCGTAACGGCTTCTCCGATATTTCCTGAAACTGCGGGCGTGGACTATTGTCGGGGAAAATACGACAAGCGGTCGGGGAAAAGTGGATAGGCAGTGCCCACCTTCCGGCTAATTATGAACTCACTCAACGGCGCTAATTTGGCGCCAGAAAAACAGCCAGGGAGAGTGCAGATGAAACCGGGACTACGCTTGCATGTCGGGCAGCAGATGGCGATGACGCCGCAGTTGTTGCAGTCGATACGGCTCTTGCAATTGTCTTCGCTGGAACTGGAACAGGAAATGCGTCAGGCGCTGGAGCGCAACGTCATGCTCGAGCAGGACGACGAGATTTCTGCGGACACGACCGAAGACCTGATTCAGGTTGAAGCTGACCAAGTGCAGTTGGCGCAGAGCACCGAGGCCGAAGTTACCGGCGCCGACGTCGCCGCAAGCGAGCGCGTCGAAGCCGACTTCGACTGGAGCAGCGCCGAAAGCTGGAGCGGTGGCGAGCCGGCCGGCGAGCAATCGTCAGTCGAGGATTACACCGCCGCCGCACCGTCGCACGACATCCGTGTGCGTGCGCTGGAGCAGCTCCGCCTGAGCGTCGGCTCTGCGCGTGAAGCGCGTCTGGTACTGGCGATCGTCGAGGCGGTGGACGACAACGGTTATCTGGAAACAACCCTGCCGCAGCTGATGGAAGAGGTGCAGGACAGCTGCCCCGACGTGACGCTGGCCGAAATGGAAGCGGCGCTGACACGGGTGCAGAGCGTCGAGCCCAGCGGCTTTGGCGCGCGCAGCCTCAGCGAATGTCTATTGTTGCAGCTGCGCGATCTGCCGCTCGCCACGCCGGGCTTGGTGCTGGCAGAAGCCATCGCCGCTGACGGGCTGGAGCCGCTCGCCGCGCGTCAATATCAGCAGTTGCGCGAAAAGTTTGGCGCCGATGAGGGCCAGATGCTGGCGGCGCTCGATCTGATCCGTGCGCTCAGCGCCAAACCCGGCGCCGACCTCGGCAGCGCTGCACAGGCGGTGGTGCCTGACCTGATCGTCAGCGGCACCGCCGGCGCGTGGAAGGTCGAATTGAATACTGCGGTGCTGCCGCGCGTGCGGGTCAACTCGCTCTATGAAGGGATGCTCAACAGCGGCCGCGCCAGCCATCGCGGCCTGCGTGAGCAGTTGCAGGAGGCGCGCTGGCTGGTGCGCGGTCTGGAGATGCGTCACGACACACTGCTGCGTACCGCTCGGGTGGTGTTTCAGCGGCAGCTCGGATTTCTGAACGACGGCGAAGAAGGCATGGTGCCGCTGACCTTGCGCGAGGTGGCCGAAGCGATCCAGATGCACGAATCGACGGTGTCGCGCGTCACCACCAACAAATATGTGCAAACGCCCTGGGGCATCTACGAACTCAAGGCGTTCTTCCCCAGCCATCTCAACGGCGTGGAAGGCGAGTCGTCAGGGACCGCAGTGCGGGCGATGATTCGGCGCATCGTCGGCACGGAAAATGCCGCTGCACCGTTGTGCGACGGCGCGATTGCCGCACTGCTGTTTCGTAATGGCGTGAAAGTCGCGCGGCGCACGGTCGCCAAGTACCGCGAGTCGATGGCGATTGCGCCGGTCAAGCAGCGCCGCAAGACCGGCCCGAAAGCCGTGCTGCATATCGCAGTCTGAACACGGATGTCGCAACCTTTCAAGGAGTCTCGCCATGTCTGATCCACGTATTCTGGTCATCGATGCCGACGAAGATCGCGCAGGCAATATCGCCTTGATTCTGCAATACCTGGACTACAGCCCACTGCGACTCGCCGTCGCCGCAGAACTGAATCTGCGCGAGCGTAAGCCGCAGGATTTCATGGCGGTGATTCTTGGCCGGGTTGACGACTGGGAAAAACTGGGCGACTTCGCGCAATGGCTCAAGCGCGATCACTATCATCCGCCGCTGTTGGTGCTGTCGGAAACGCATCCGCAGGCGCTGCAGCAGCTCGATCTCGATCGCAGCGCCTGCCTATCGCTGGATTATCCCTGCAAACACAAACAACTCAGCGAACTACTGCGCCGAGCCAGCCTGCAACAGCAGGCGTCGTCGGCCGCAGTGCCGGCGGTCAGCAGCGGGCCGACCGGTGCTTCGCAGGCGGTGCGCCGCGTGCGCCGCATGATCGAGCAGGTCGCGCCGTTTGATACCACGGTGTTGATCACCGGCGAGTCCGGCACCGGCAAGGAAGTGGCCGCGCGCGCACTGCACGATCTGTCGGGCCGGCGCGATGCGCCGTTCGTCGCGGTCAACTGCGGTGCGATTCCGTCCGAACTGCTGGAGAGCGAATTGTTCGGCCATGAAAAAGGCGCGTTCACCGGTGCCATCACCACGCGCAAGGGCCGCTTCGAGATGGCCGACGGCGGCACCCTGTTCCTCGACGAAATCGGCGACATGAGCCTGCCGATGCAGGTCAAGATCCTGCGCGTGTTGCAGGAGCGCACCTATGAACGCGTCGGCAGCAACCATAGCGTGCAGTGCAACGTCCGCATCATTGCCGCGACTCACAGGAACCTCGAAGAAAAAATCATCAACGGCAGTTTTCGCGAGGATCTGTTCTATCGCCTGAATGTGTTCCCGATCGAGATGCCGCCGCTGCGCGCGCGTCTCGAAGACTTGCCGATGCTGATCAAGGACATCATCACCAGCCTGGAAAACGATGCGCGCGGCAGCGTCAGCCTGACCCGCGAGGCGGTCGCGATGCTGCGCGCCTATCACTGGCCCGGCAACGTGCGCGAGCTGCACAACCTGATCGAACGCCTGTCGGTGCTGCATCCGCATGGCGTGGTCAACGTCGCGGAATTGCCGTCGCGCTACCGTGCCAATTTCAGCGAGAGCCTGCCGGTAGAAGAAGACGTGGCGGCGGAGGCGGGCGCCGACGCGATGCAGGAAGAGCAGAACTATATCCAGGGCATGTTGCCGCGTTCGCGTGCGATGCCGCTGGCCAACGCCGAGGAAATGCAGCTGCCGCCGGACGGCGTGGACCTGCGCGACCATATTGCCAACATCGAAACCAGCCTGATCAAGCAGGCGCTGAAAATTTCCGATGGTGTCGTCGCCCACGCCGCCAAGCTGCTCAATACGCGGCGCACCACGCTGGTCGAAAAGCTGCGCAAATACGGGTTGCAGCGCGACGATGCGACCGAATCAGAATCCGAATCCGTCTGAGCGCGGCCGCACGCGATCGCCCACGATGCAAAATTCCGACGCCATAAGTTTGACGCCAGCGGCCGCAGCCTTGCGCCAGGCCCATGATTTCAGCACCTTGGCGCGGGCACGGAACTTGCTCGACAGGGTTACAGGAATCCGAGGAATCCGCAGTCGCGCAGGCATGCCATGAACGACATCGACGTCAACCGAGTGCTGTCACAGATCCGCGCCCTGAGCGCGCAGGCCTCGGGCCGGATGGCACCGGTGGAAACGCCGAAAGTCGCGGGCGGCTTCGACACTCTGGTGTCTGGCGCCATCGGCAAAGTCGATGCCAGCCAGAAAACCGCAGCACAGTTGCAGCAGTCGTTCGATCTGGGCGATCCGAGTGCGGATATCGCCAGCGTGATGATTGCGCAGGCCAAGGCGCAGGTGACGTTCCGCGCCATGACTGAAGTCAGAAACCGCCTGGTCAGTGCCTACCAGGACATCATGAACATGCCGATCTGAGATGAGCCATGGCTGAAGCCACTCTGCCGCAACTGGCAAACCTGCGCGATATTCCCGGCGTGCGCCAGCTGGTGTTGCTGCTCGCGATTGCTGCGGCCATCGCCGCCGGCGTCAGTGTTTTCATGTGGTCGCAGAAGCCGTCGATGGTGCCGCTCTACGCCAACCTCGCCGCCAAGGACGCCTCGGACGTCGCCACCGCGCTGGGCGCCGCCAACATTCCCTATGTTGTGGACCCGGCCACCGGCATGATCACCGTTGCCGCCGCCAAGATCCATGAAGCGCGGATGAAAATGGCCTCGCAGGGATTGCCCAAGGGCACCGGCATGGGCTTTGAGCTGATTCAGCAGGAACAGGGCTTCGGCACCAGCCAGTTCATCGAGACCGCACGCTATCAGCACGCACTGGAAACCGAGCTGGCGCGCACGGTCAGCAGTCTGCAACCGGTGCAGAGCGCCAGAGTGCATCTGGCGATGCCCAAGCAGACCGTGTTTGCGCGGCCGGATGACGCGGCCAGTGCCTCGGTACTGGTGGAGCTGGCGCCGGGCCGCACGCTCGACAGCTCGCAGATTTCGGCGATCGTGCATCTGGTGGCATCGAGCGTGCCGGACCTGTCGGCCAACAATGTCACCGTGATCGATCAATATGGTCATCTGCTCAATGCGCCGGGCGATGGCAACGGCACGGCGCAGCAGGCGGCCAACCAGTTCGAGCAGACCCGTCGCGTCGAGGCCGATTATGTCCGCCGCATCGAGCAGTTGCTGACGCCGATTACCGGCAGCGGCCGCGTCAGTGCGCAGGTCGTCGCCGACATGGATTTCTCGCGCAGCGAGGAGGCCAGCGAAACCTACAAGCCGGATGCCGCCGCGATTCGCAGCGAGCACACCTCCGACGATGTCACGCATGGCGCCGTTGGCGATACCGCGCAGGGCATCCCCGGCGCCACCAGCAACAAGCCGGCCAGCGCCGCACAGGCGCAGCCGCTCAATCCGCCGGCGGCGTTGGCCGCAGCCGGCAAAGCGGCGGCGCAGCCGGCCAACGCTGCGACGTCGCCGGACACTGCGACACCGCTGTCGGAGTCGCGCAGCAGCACACGCCACTATGAGATGGATCGCACCGTCAGCCACACCAGTCGCCCGGGTGGCGACATCAAGCGCCTGTCGATCGCGGTGCTGGTGGACAATCTGCCCAAGTCCGATGGCAAGGGCGGCAGCACGTTGCAACCGCTGGACAAGACCGAGCTGGGCAAGGTGCAGAGTCTGGTCGAACAGGCGGTGGGCTTCGATGCCAAGCGCGGCGACAGCATCAGCGTCGAAAACGTCGCCTTCATCAGCGATTCGGTGGTGGCGCTGACGCCGATTCCGCTGTGGCAGCGGCCGGAAGTGCGCGACATCGGCCGGCAGGCACTCGGTGCGCTGGTGGTGCTGATCCTGATGTTCGCGGTGCTGCGACCGGCGCTGAAGAATCTGATTTCGCCGGCGCAGAATCGCAAATCACGCGGCACCGCAGTACTCGAAAGCCGCCAATCCGCCGCAGCGGGCGATGCGATCGCGAGTCTGGAGCAGTCGAGCGCGGTCGCAGCGGTGCCGCACATCGTGCATCCCTATGAACAGAAACTGGCGCAGGCACGTTCGGCGGTGACGCAGGACCCCAAGCGGGTGGCACAAGTGATCAAGACCTGGGTGGGCTCCGATGTCTGAGACTCATGCACAAATCTCCGGGCCGGAACGCGCCGCCATTTTGCTGATGTCGCTGGGCGAGAGCGAGGCCGCCGAAGTGCTCAAGCACATGGGCGCCAAGGACGTGCAGAAAGTCGGTCAGGCGATGGCGGTGCTGAGCAATGTCTCACGCGAACGCGCCACCACGGTGATGGAACATTTTGTCGCCGAGATGGAGTCGCAGACTTCGCTCGGCGTCGGCGCCGACGACTATGTCCGGCGCGTGCTGGTCGGTGCGCTGGGCGAAGACAAGGCCAGCGGCCTGATCGATCGCATCCTGCTGGGCCGCAACAGCAAAGGTCTGGAAGCGCTGAAATGGATGGAAACCCGCGCGGTCGCCGACCTGGTGCGCAACGAGCATCCGCAGATCGTCGCCATCGTGCTGTCGTATCTCGATCCGGATCAGGCGGCCGAAGTACTGCCGCTGCTGCCGGAGCGCATGCGCAGCGATGTGCTGATGCGCATCGCCCGGCTCGACGGTATCCAGCCGACGGCGCTGCGCGAGCTCGATGAAATCATGGAGAAGCAATTCTCCGGCGGCAGCAACATCAAGTCGTCCAGCGTCGGCGGCATCAAGGTCGCGGCCAATATTCTCAATCTGATGGATTCCACGGTGGAGCAATTGATCATCGGCAAGATCGGCGAGATCGATGCTGAACTCGGCGCGCAGATCCAGGATCTGATGTTCGTGTTCGATGATCTCGGTACGGTTGACGACAAGGGCATTCAGGCGCTGTTGCGCGAAGTGTCACCGGAAACGCTGGGCATGGCGCTCAAGGGTGCCGAGCCACGGGTCAAGGACAAGATCACTTCCAACATGTCCAAGCGCGCAGCGGAAATCCTGCTCGAAGACATGGAAGCCAAGGGGCCGGCGCGACTGTCCGACGTCGAAGCGGCGCAGAAGGAAGTGCTGGCTGTAGCGCGGCGTCTGGCCGAAGCCGGCGAACTGGTGTTGGGAGGCAAGGGTGAAGAATTCGTTTGATGTGTTCCCGCAAGAGCAGGCCGCTGCGGCAACGCGCTGGCAGTTGCCGAGTATTGTCGATGCTCACGCGGTCGCGCCGGACAACACCGGTCTGCATACTGCGGCAGATCTCGATCAGCTTGAAGCGGTGGCCTATGAAGAAGGCCATGCGCGCGGCTACGCCGAAGGCTTGCAGTCGGGCCAGCGCGAAGTCCGCGAGATGGCAACGCAGCTGCAGGCGCTGCTGGAGCATCTGAGTCAGCCGCTGGCGGATATCGACATCGAACTGGAACACGCCCTGACCCAGCTGACCGTCAAGGTCGCGCGCAAACTGATCAACGACGAGTTGCAGCTCAATCCGAAAAAAGTCGCGGGCGCGATGCACGAAGCGATTGCCGCGCTGTCGGAAACGCCGCGTGAACTACGGGTGCACCTGCATCCGGAAGATGTGGCCTTGCTCACCGACCAACTCACACTCAACACCGAGGCCGCATGGAAGCTGGTCGCAGACACCAGTCTCGCGCGCGGCGATTGCCGCATCGTCACCGACAGCGGTCAGGTCGATGCGCGCCTCGATACGCGTCAGGCCAATCTCGAACGCAACCTGCTCGGGGAGGAGGCATGAATGCCAATCCGTGGCGGGCGCAGCGCGATCAGCGATTGCTGAGGCAGATGCCGGCACTCAACGCACGTCTGGCGCAGGCCAACGGCCCGACGGTCGAGGGCGTGCTCAAGCGCGTCGTCGGCCTGACGCTCGAAGCGGTGGGCTGCCGCGTGCAGATCGGCGGCCGCTGCCGCGTGATGTCGGCCGATGGCGCCGCGCAGGAGGCCGAAGTGGTCGGCTTCTCCGGCGACCGCATGTACCTGATGCCCTCGGGCGAGATGCACGGGCTGCTATCCAATGCGCGTGTTATTCCGATCCGCCACGCCGCCGAGGTGGCGGTCGGCGACGCTCTGCTCGGACGTGTGCTCGATGGCGAAGGCCAGCCGCTGGACGGCCTGCCGCGTCCGCGCTGCGAACATCGCGTGCGGCTCAACGGCACGCCAATCAACCCGCTGCAACGCGCGCCGATCCGGCAGCCGCTGGATGTCGGCGTGCGCGTAATCAATTCCCTACTCAGCGTCGGCCGCGGCCAGCGCATGGGCTTGTTCGCGGGTACTGGCGTTGGTAAATCGACCCTGCTCGGCATGATGACGCGCTATACCAGCGCCGACGTCATCGTCGTCGGACTGATCGGCGAACGCGGCCGCGAAGTCCGCGAGTTCATCGAAAAAAGTCTCGGCCCGGAAGGCATGCGCCGCGCCGTGGTGATCGCCACGCCGGCCGACCGTTCGCCGCTGATGCGTCTGCGCGGCGCGGCGCTGGCGACGGCGATCGCCGAATATTTTCGCGACCAGGGCAAGCATGTGCTGTTGCTGATGGACTCGCTGACCCGCTACGCCCAGGCGCAGCGCGAGATCGGTCTGGCGGTGGGCGAGCCGCCGGCGACGCGCGGCTATCCGCCGTCGGTCTTCGCGCGGCTGCCGCAGTTGGTCGAGCGCGCCGGCAACGGTCTCGACGATCACGGTTCGATTACCGCGTTCTACACCGTGCTGACCGAAGGCGACGACCCCAACGATCCGATCGCCGACGCCGCGCGCGGCATTCTCGACGGCCACATCCTGCTGTCGCGCTCGGTGGCCGACTCTGGCATCTATCCCGCCGTGGACATCGAGGCCTCGATCAGCCGCGTGGCCCCCGACATCACCACGCTGCCGCAGCAGCAGGGCGTGCGCCAGTTCCGGCAACTGTTCTCGGC
>JBOICJ010000247.1:0-3891 GCA_050740035.1 Stenotrophobium sp.
GACCAAGGCCTATCCAGATGAACTGTTGTCGATCGAGATGTACACCAAGGGCAAGATCAAGCCCGGTGATGTCGTTACGGCGGCCAACGTCGATGTCGTCAAGGATCTGCTCGACCCCATTGCCTACCAGCAGGTCAAGACCATGGGGCGGCGCATCAATATCGTCGAGTCGACCAAGGACGTCAGCAAGCTGTTCCCGTACGGCTATCTGGAAGCGACGTTAAGGAATAAGGGACTGGGCAAGTTCGATGCCACCGGCAATGTCGTCGACAAGAACAACGGCGGCCCCTGGATCGGCGGCAATCCGTTTCCGGATTTCAAAGATGGCCTCGAAGCCACCGCCAACCTGACGCTGGCCTGGGGCCGGCACGATTACTCCCAGTACGCGGTGCGCGACTGGGACATCGCGCCGGATGGCACGCTGGCCTATAGCTACGATTTCGTCTGGGCGGAGCTGAACACCACGGCTCGCACCGACGGAAAAGTCTGGGGCGGGAAGAAGGACCTGCTGCGCTATCAGTCGGTCTGGTTCACCTCGCCGCAGGATGTCGCCGGCACTTCATTCCTCAACACCTGGCATTACGATCAGCGCCAGTTCCCGGATCTGGTGGGTTATCTGCCCGCGTTCAAGCGCGTGCGCCAGTTCCCCACCAACCAGCGATTCGAACCGCTGGTGCCCGGCGTGACGATTTTCCTGTCCGATGCGTGGGCGGCGGGCGATCCGATGCTGACCTGGGGCAACTACAAGATCGTCGGTCGTCAGCCGATGCTGGGGTATATCGGCGGCGCCAACTTCATGGGCGGCCGCGGCGGCAAGATGGACAACTACGAGCGCCCGGTGCATGGCGGTCCGAAGGGGCAGACCTTCTTCGAGACCTTCGCCGAGCTGGTGCCGGAAACCGTCATCGTCGATGCCGAGCCAACCGGTTATCCGCGTGCGCCGGTCGGCAAGAAACGCACCTGGATCGACGTGCGCAACGGCATGTACGTCGCCTACAACACCTACGATCGCCGTGGCGAAATCTGGAAATCGTTCGAGCCGGCCTACGCCCAGTACTCCAACGAGAAGATGACGGTGCGCGACAGCACCGGCCATCCGGCCTGGTCGTGGGTGTTTGTCCACAGTCATGATTTCCAGGCTAATCGCATGAGCCGTTTCGTGCAGGCCAAGGAGATCACCGGCGGCTACCAGAGCGGTTACTCGACCAATGGCGTTGACGTCTACAACAAGTACCTGACGACGCAGGCGATACAGCGACTGGGGCAGGTATGAGTGCTGGCGACAATCCCATCGAAGAAAGTCACCCGGCCAGTTAAGGAAGCCAGCATGACCATCAAAAAGGTCTTGAAAACTTTGACTGCCGGTGCAGGCGTATTGACGGCTGCCGCCGCTTTTGGCGGCAGCCCGGTGCCTGCAACCGATGTGCAGGCGGCATACTCCGGCACTGCGCACGATGCCCTGTTTTCCATCGCCTTCAACGGCAGCAACGGCTATGCCGTCGGCACCGCCGGCGAGTTGTTGCACAGCAATGACGCCGGCAAGGACTGGACCCTGGTGAAGGCCCCGACGTTGCGGGCGCTGCTCGGTGTCGCCGCCTGCGCGGGGCACACGATTGCAGTCGGTCAGGAAGGCATCATCGTTGTCAGTGACGGCAATGGGCAGTGGCACAAGGTGCCGAGCGGCACCAGCAACCGCTTGTTCAGCGTCAGCGTCAATCCTGCCGGTTATGCGGTTGCCGTCGGCGCGTTCGGCACGATTCTGAAATCGCAGGACGGCGGACAGACCTGGAGTTCGATCGCTCCGGATTGGACCAGCTATACGCCGGATGGCGCGCAGCCCCATCTCTATGCGGTTGCGCTTGACGACAAAGGCGGCATCACGCTCGCCGGCGAATTCGGCCTGATCCTGCGCAGCAGCGACAGCGGCGCAAGCTGGAAAGTCCTGCACAAGGACGAAGCTTCATTGTTCGCGCTGGACATCAGGCCGGACGGCACCGGTTTTGCCGTCGGCCAAAGTGGCACTGTTCTGAAAACGACGGATGGCGGCGCGACCTGGTCGGATATCAAGGTGGATAGCAGCGCCAATCTGCTGGGCGTCAGCACCGGCGCCAACGGCCATGTCGTCATCACCGGCATGCACGACATGCTGATCAGCGATGACGACGGCGCGAGTTTTCGCCACGTCGACGATGCCGGGGTCAGGGCAGCCTGGTATCAGGGCATCGCACGTTCAAGCCCGGATGCTCCGGCCTATGCGACCGGGCACTCAGGACAAATCATCAGGATCGGGGGTTGAGACATGGCCTGGCCCCGAGGGCGGGTCGGGTATCCCATTGGAGGGGCGGAAATGAGTGACTCAAGACATGCGGTGCTGTTGGCATTGATCTGTGCGGCGGCGGTTTTTTCGCCGGCGTCGTTCGCGCAAGACGATAACCCGGCGACAATCGCGCCGGTGGATAGTGCGGCACCGGCGGATGCGGCACCGAGCGGTACCGCCGCACCGGCCGCGGACAGCGGCAGCGCGGAGACGGTACCTGCCGCCAGCGATGCGGCTGCGACGGCGCCCGCGGCGGACAGTGGTGCGGCCCCTGCGGATACGAGTGGCAGTGCGGAGGCGGCACCCGCCGCCAGTGATGCAGCCGCGACGGCCCCTGCGGCGGACACTGGTACTGGCGCAGCCCCTGCGGATGCCAGCAGCAATGCGGCCAGCGCGCCTGCGCCCGACGCGGCTGCCGCGACGACATCAACCGATGCTGGCGTCCCGACCCCGAGCGGCGATACCGCCAGCGATGGCGGCACTGCCGCGGTGGCCGATACGGCATCCGAACCGGCGCCGGCGGCCACGCCCTGGTATCAGTCGATGCTGCCTGAATTCGATCTCAGCATCGGCGGATTCATCCGCACCGAAGCCGCGTTCTCCACCGGCAGCGCGAACCCGAACAACCAGAACGGCAACCCGTTCGACAAGATCAGCGTGCAGCGCACCGGCTATCTGCCGCCGACGTCGACAGCCACAGTGACGGGCAACCTCAGCAGCGTGCTCGGCTCCGTCGTGTCGACATTGGGGCCGCAAGGAACTTGGAGCACGTTGCCACTGGGCTTGGGCGCGACCGGACTGGGTCCAAATACTGCAGGTACGGTGACGCGCCCAGTCAATTACACGCACGATACTTTCAACATGCACATCCTGCGTGGCGAGGTCGAAGTCGGCATGAAGCTGACCAGCGACCTCAAGGTCATCGGCCGCCTGCGCGGCATCTACGACCCGGGGCACTATCACGATTTTGATGCGAACAGCCTCAACGGCATTTATGGTGGCATCACCGGCGGCGACCGCGCGCTGTACAGCGGCCGGCCGGACTACTTCGATTATCGCGTCGAAGGCAACGGCCATCCCAACCCGCTGGAGTGGGACGGCAAGAACTACGAGCTGTATTTCCCGACGCTGGTGCTGGACTACAACCACGGCCCGCTGAATATCCGCGTCGGCAACCAGCAGATTGCCTGGGGACAGGCGATCTTCTTCCGCGTGCTCGACGTGCCGGATGGCCTCGACCTGCGGCGTCATTCGCTACTGGATTATGCGCAGGAGGAATTCTCCGACAAGCGCGTGCCGGCACTGGCGGCGCGCATCGGTTATCAGTTCACCGACGCGCTGCTGGCCGACGGCTACGTGCAGAAATTCCAGCCGACGATCTACGGCAATCCGAACACGCAGTACAACATCATTCCGGCGCAGTTCACCGTGCACGACGAGTACTCCGAAGGCGGCTATAACGACAAGCTCAGTTACGGCCTGCGCTTCAAGGGCGATTTCGGCCAGTGGGGCTTCCAGATGATGGCGGCGCGGCGCTACAACCCGGACGGCGTGTTCCGCTGGACCCAGAGCGG
>JBOICJ010000248.1:0-7999 GCA_050740035.1 Stenotrophobium sp.
GCTTCGGCGACAACGATCTGCAATGGCTGGCCGACAATGGTTTCAACGGACTGCGTCTCGGTATCGAAGACTATGGGGTGGAGCCGCAGCCCGGCATCTACGACGATACCTACATCGGCCAGATCGCCGCGACCGCGAAGCTGGCGGCGGCGCACGGCGTCTATCCGCTGATCGATTTCCACCAGGACGACTACAGCCCGGCGTTCAACGGCAACGGCTTTCCAGCATGGATGGTGCAGGACGACGGCTTGCCGCATCAGCCTGATGTCGGTTTCCCCTACAGCCAGTTCACGATGCCGGCGATGCTGGTCGCCTGGGATCACTTCTGGGCCAACTCCGTCGCGTCGGACGGCACCGGCCTGCAGGATCATTTCGCTGCCGCGGTTGCGCATGTGGCGACGCAACTCGCCGGGATCGACGGCCTGCTCGGCTACGAATATCTCAACGAACCCTGGCCGGGTACGCAATATCCGACCTGCGTGGTGCCGCTGGTCGGCTGTCCGATATTCGACGCCACACTGACGGCATTCAACCGCAAGGTCGCGCCCAAGCTGCGCGCTGTCGACAGCCGCCACCTGATTTTTGCCGAGCCCAACGTCCTCTTCAACGATGGCATCCAGACCAATATCGGCGCGCTCAATGTCAGCAATGCCGGCTTCGCCTTCCATGTCTATTGCCTGCTCGCCGGCGCCGACGCCAGCAGCGAATCGCCGGGCGGTGCGCAGTTGTGTCCGACGATGGAAGAACTGGCGTTCAGCAACGCCGATGCCCATGTCGCCAAGACCGGCGAGGCGCTGATGATGACCGAGTTCGGAGCCACCCCGGATACCGAGGTGGTTTCGCGCAACACCGCCAGTGCCGACAAGCACATGGTGTCGTGGCTGTGGTGGACCTACAACGAGGGCACCGGGCTTAATCCGGCAGCCGATCCGCCGGACCAGAAACTCATCCAGCCCGTTGCCGATCTGCTGGTGCGGGCTTACCCGCAGATCGTCGCCGGTACGCCGACCTCCTGGTCTTTCGATCCGGCCAAGCATGTTTTCGATCTGCATTATTCGACGGCAAGGGCAGGCGGCGGCACGCTGCCGGCCGATGCGGAAACGGTGGTGTATCTGCCGACCCGGCACTATCCCCACGGCTACACCGTCACCGTGACCGGCGCGACCGTGATTTCGCAACCCGGCGCGACCAAACTCGAGTTGCTCAACCAGGCCGGTGTTCAGTCCGTGACGCTGCACGTCGAGCCGTTGTAGAGTCCGCACTGGGTCATCTGTTATCGGGGAGCGAATGAAAAAGCCGGATCGCAGCAACGGGAGCCGCGGTCTGACGCGGCGCGAGTTCATCGCCGGCGTCGCGGCGGCGGCCGGCGGTCTGGCGCTGCCGGGCTGCGAGCAGAGCAGTTCTGTCGGCGGTGCCTTGCCCAGCCCGCAGGATACCGGCATCGACCATATCGTGGTGGTGATGATGGAGAACCGCTCGTTCGATCATTATCTCGGCTGGGTGCCGGGCGCCGACGGCATCCAGTCCGGCGTCAGTCTCAAGGACAGCAGCGGCAAGGCTTATTCCTCTTACAACCTTGCGCCACAGTTCCAGAATGCCGACATGGCCGACCCCGACCACAGCTATGCCGGCGGCCGCACCGAGATCAACAAGGGCAAGATGGATGGATTCCTGTTGCCGCAGCCGGCCGGGGATACTTTTCCGATCGGTTATTACACCGCCGACAGCCTGCCGTTCTTCAAGGGCTGTGCCGACAACTGGACGATCTGCGACCGTTATTTCTGCAGCATCCTGTCATCGACCACGCCCAATCGCATCTACATGCACGCCGGCCAGACCGACCGCATCAGCAATACCGTCGATGTCTCGACGCTGCCGACGGTCTGGGACGGCATGCTCGCCGCCGGACGCAAGGTCGCCTACTACTACACCGACGTTCCCTACACCGCATTCTGGGGCAGCAAGTACCAGAGCTTCTCGAAGAAATACGACATGGCGAGCTTTGCCGCCGACATCGCCTCGGGCCAGCTTGCCGATCTGACTTACGTCGACAACGTCGGCAACACGCTCAACGAAGGCACCGGCGTCTCGATGGACGACCATCCCTATGCCGATATCCGCAACGGCCAGGCGTTCCTCAACGCGGTCTACGATGCGCTGCGTCAGGGGCCGAACTGGGAACGCACGCTGGTCGTCGTCAACTACGACGAGTGGGGCGGGTTCTACGACCATGTGCCGCCGCCGTTGGCGCCGATCACGTCGGCGGAAAAGGTGGCCGGCAACGATGGCCGCCTCGGCTGCCGCGTGCCCTGCGTGCTGATCGGTCCGCGTGCGCGGCGCGGGCATGTCGAGCACGCGCAGTTCGATCACAACTCAGTGCTCAACATGATCGCCTGGCGTTTTGGTTTTGCACCTCTGGGCGTTCGTGCCAGCTCTGGCAATATCGCCGAGGCGCTGGATTTTTCCAGTCCACCGAATTTGAGCGCGCCCGCTTTCGTGGTGCCGAAGGGACCATTCGGCCAGCAGTGTATTCCGGCTTCCGAGGCCGCCGAACTCGGCATCCCGGTGCCGCCGGGGTTGCCGGTCGTCTGTCTGCCAGCGCCGGTGGCGGTGACGACACCGCCGATTCCCGGTCTGGATGTTCCAGTGCCCGGCAAATCGCTGGATGAAACGGCGCGTCGTCGTGCGGAACATGAGCAGGAACTCGACGGACTGCGGGCACTGGCCAGCCAGCACGGATTTCAGTAAGTCCTCTGGCAAAAACCGCCGGCTAAAGGCCGGGATCGGCGCCACCCGCTGTGCCAATCGGGGCGCGAAAGATTGTTAAAATTTATATAATATTATTATATTAATTATATAATTTATAACATTTATTCAGCCCCAGACTGGGGTAGCGGGTGGCGGTTTTTCGCTGGAATGTTTAAGCCGCGGCCCGATTTACAGGAAGCGTCCGATCAATTCCTTCATGATCTCGTTGGTGCCGCCGTAGATGCGCTGCACGCGCGAGTCGCGCCACAGCCGCGAGATCGGGTACTCGTTCATGTAGCCGTAGCCGCCGTGCAGTTGCAGGCACAGGTCGGCAATCTCGAACTGCTTGTCGGTGATCCAGTACTTGGCCATCGCCGCGGTCGCCGCGTCGAGCTTGTTGATCAACAGCAGCTCGGTGCATTTTTCCATGAACACGCGCGCCAGGCTGGCTTCGGTCTGCGCTTCGGCGAGCTTGAAGCGGGTATTCTGGAAATCGAGGATGCTGCGGCCAAACGCCTTGCGGTCGCGGCAATATTGCGTGGTTATTTCCAGCGCCAGCTCGATGGCGGCGACGCCGGCGATGGCGACGATCAGGCGCTCCTGCGGCAATTGCTGCATCAGCTGCATGAAGCCCGCGCCTTCGCTCTTGCCGAGCAGGTTGGACTTGGGCACGCGCACGTTCTCGAAGAACAGTTCCGAGGTGTCCTGCCCGTGCATGCCGATCTTCTCGAGATTGCGGCCGCGGCGGAAGCCCTGCACCTTGTCGGTCTCGACCACGATCAGCGAGACGCCCTTGGCTTTTTCGTTGGGGTTGGTCTTGGCAACGACGATGATCAGGCCGGCCTGCTGGCCGTTGGTGATGAACACCTTGGAGCCGTTGATGACGTAGTCGTCGCCATCTGCAATCGCGGTGGTGCGCACGCTCTGCAAGTCCGAGCCGGTACCGGGTTCGGTCATGGCGATGGCGCTGACCAGTTCGCCGCTGGCGAGTTTCGGCAGCCACTCTTTCTTCTGCGCTTCGGTGCCGTAGTGCAGGATGTAGTGCGCGACGATGCCGTTGTGCAGCGACAGGCCCCAGGCGCTGCAGCCGGCGCGGCCCTGCTCCTCGATCAGGACTTTCTCGAAGGCAAAGTTGCCGTCGCCGCCGCCGTACTCGGCGGGAATGCTGGGACACAGCAGGCCGAGCGCGCCGGCCTTGTTCCACAGCTCGCGGTCGACGCAGCCTTCCTCATCCCAGCGCGTCACGTTGGGTGCAACCTCGGTCTGCATGAAGCGGCGCGCGGTGTCCTGGAACATGCGCAATTCATCGGTGACATAACTGCCACTCGCCAGCAGGGCATTAAGCATTGAACGTGGTTCCTTCTTTGGCCATTTTCACGAGGATCGCAGCGGGCTTGAAACGCTCGCCGTATTTTTTGGCAAGTTCCCGGGAGCGCTTGACGAAATTCTCGACGCCGTAGGCGTTGATGAACTGCAAGGCGCCACCCTGGAACGGTGCAAAGCCCCAGCCGAAAATGCTGCCGATGTTGGTATCGGCCACGGTTTCGACCACGTTCTCGGCGTGACATTTGGCGGCTTCGTTGGCTTGCGCGAACATCATGCGATCGATCATTTCCTGCTGCAGCAACTGCTCCTTCAGCGGGAACTGTTTCGTCAGATCGGCCCACAGGTGTTTGTGCGCGCCCTGCGGATAGTCGTAGAAACCCTTGCCGGCCTTTTTGCCGGGGCGGTTCAGCGTCTTGCACATTTTTTCGATCACCGCGGTGCCCGGATGCTCGGGCATGGTCTTGCCCGTGGCGGCGAAATCCTTGCGGGTCTGCTCGATGATGTGCATCGACAGCGACAGCGAAACCTCATCCTGCACCGCCAGCGGGCCGACCGGCATGCCAGCCTGCAGTCCGGCCATCTCGATCGAACGCGGATGCTGGCCTTCCGCCAACAGCGTCAGGCCTTCCATCGGATAGGTCGCGAAGCAGCGCGAGGTGTAGAAGCCGCGCGAGTCGTTGACCACGATCGGCGTTTTCTTGATCTGCTGCACGAAATCGAAGCCTCTGGCGATGGTTTCCGGCGCAGTCTTCTTGCCCTTGATGATCTCGACCAGCGGCATCTTGTCGACCGGCGAGAAGAAATGCAGGCCGATGAAGTTCTTCGGACGCGCGCTGGCTTCGGCGAGGCCGCTGATCGGCAGCGTCGAAGTATTCGACGCGAAGACCTTGTCCTTGCCTAGCACTGCCTCGGCTTTCCGGGTCACGTCGGCCTTGACCGCACGGTCCTCGAACACCGCTTCGATGACGAGATCGGTGCCCTTGAGATCGTCGTAGTTCGTCGTCGCCTTGATGCGCGCCAGGAGTTCATCCTTGCCCTGCTGCGTCATCCGGCCCTTTTTCATGGCCTTGTCGAGCAGGCCGGCGGAATAGGCCTTGCCCTTGTCGGCGGCGTCCTGCGTGGCGTCGAGCAGCACGACCTCGATGCCGACCTTGGCCGAGACGTAGGCGATGCCGGCGCCCATCATGCCGGCGCCGAGGATGCCGAGCTTCTTCACCGTGGATTTCTCGAAGCCCTCGGGCCGCGACTTGCCCTTGTTGATGGCGTTGAGCTGGAACCACAGCGTGCCGATCATGTTCTTGCTGACCTGCGAGACCACGAGGTTGGCGAAGTAGCGGCTTTCGACCTCACAGCCGGTGTTGAAGTCGACGATGCCGCCTTCGAACACGCAGGACATGATGTTGGTCGCGGCGGGATAGTTGCCGTAGGTCTTGGCGCCGGCCATCGACGGCGCGATCGCCCACATCTGTACGTTGGCGGGATTCTTGGAATCGCCACCGGGCCAGCGGAATTTCTTGTCGTCCCAGGGCTGCACCGGTTTCGGATTGGCCAGACACCAGGCCTTGGCCTTGCCCATCATCTCAGCGTGATCGACGGCCAGATCGTGAACGATGCCCTGCTGTTTCGCCTGCGTGGCGTTCAGTTCCTTGCCTTCGAGCATCAGCGGCAGCGCCGCCTGGATGCCGATCAGACGCGGCAGGCGCTGGGTGCCACCGCCGCCGGGCAGCAGACCGAGCTTGACTTCGGGCAGGCCGAACTTGGCCTTGGGATTGTTGAGCGCGATGCGGTAGTGGCAGGCCAGCGCCAGTTCCAGACCGCCGCCGAGCGCAGTGCCGTTGAGCGCGGCAACCACCGGTCGGCCGCACAGTTCCAGCTTGCGCAGGAAGCCCTTGTAGGCTTGGGCCATGTCGAATGCGACCTGCGGGTCGGTGATGGCGAAGACCTTGTCGATGTCCGCGCCAGCGAGGAATTCCTTCTTGCCGGAGGTAATGATCACGCCCTTGATGCTGGCGTCGCCTTCTATTTTGGCGATGCTCTCGGCGAAGGGCTTGGTCAGTTCGTCGTTGAGCACGTTCATCGAACGGCCCGGCATGTCCAGCGTCAGGGTGACGATACCGTCGCTGTCTTTCTCGAATTTAACGCTCATGTTAGTTCCTGTTTTTCGTAGGAGCGCGCCTTGCGCGCGACAAATAGGATCGCGGCCAAGAGCCGCTCCTACACACGTTCAATGATGGTGGCGATGCCCATGCCGCCGCCGACGCACAGGCTGGCGAGGCCGACCTGTTTGCCGGTGCGCTCGAGTTCGTCGAGCAAGGTGCCGAGGATGATGCAGCCGGTGGCGCCCAGCGGGTGGCCCATGGCGATGGCGCCGCCGTTGACGTTGACCTTGTCCATGTCGATGCCGAGGTCGCGCACCGCATGCATGACCACCGCGGCGAAAGCTTCGTTGATCTCGAACAGGTCGATGTCCTGCACCGACATCTTCGCGCGCGCCAGCGCCTTGCGCACCGCGGGGGCGATGCCGGTCAGCATGATCGTCGGCTCCGAGCCGGTGACGGCGGTGGCGACGATGCGTGCACGCGGTTTGAGTTTCAGTTTCTTGCCGATCCTGGCGTTGCCGACCAGCATCAGCGCGGCGCCATCGACGATACCGGAACTGTTGCCGGCGTGGTGCACGTGGTTGATCTTCTCGACCGTGGTGTACTTGCGCAGGGCGGTGGCGTCGAAGCCCATCTGGCCCATCTGCTCGAACGAAGGTTTCAAGGTCGCCAGCGCTTCCATGGTCGAGTCGCCGCGAATGAATTCGTCGTGGTCGAGCAGGGTCAGGCCGTTGAGGTCCTTGACCGGTATGCGGGTCTTGTCGAAGCGGCCTTCAGCCTGCGCCTTGGCGGCGTTTTTCTGCGAGCGCAGCGCGAAAGCATCGACATCCTGACGCGAAAAGCCGTTGAGCGTGGCGATCAGGTCGGCGCCGATGCCCTGCGGCGTGAAGCCGGTGATGGTGTTGACGCGCGGGTCCATCGCCCAGGCACCGCCGTCTGAGCCCATCGCCCAGCGCGACATGCTCTCGACGCCACCGCCGACCACCAGGTCTTCAAAGCCGGAGCCGACTTTCTGTGCGGCGAGATTCACCGACTCCAGGCCGGAAGCGCAGAAACGCGACTGCGTGACGCCGGCCACGGATTCGTCCCAGCCGGCGACCATTACCGCAGTGCGCGCGATGTCCGCGCCCTGTTCGCCGATCGGCGTGACGCAGCCCAGCACCACATCGTCGACCTTGGAGGTGTCGAGCTGGTTACGCGACTTGAGCGCATCGAACAGGGTGTGGAGCAGGTGCACCGGCGTGGCCTGGTGCAGGCTGCCATCCTTCTTGCCTTTGCCGCGCGGGGTGCGCACGGCGTCGAAAATCAGCGCGTCAGTCATGTGAAGTCTCGGTTGCGAAGATAGGTAATGTAAATTACCATGCGTCTGGTCTGTGATCGCAGACACTTGCGGCAGACAGGGAACAAGTCGAAGTGCATGGCGGTAATAATGTGCGGCGCAGCATAAACACGATGCGTCATCGAGGTCAATGGCCGCTACAGCGTCGTTCTGAAGCAGGGAGTAAGGGGAATTACTTATGGGTGCAAAATCAGCAACATCCAGACGCACGGAGCGGCTGCAGCTCGATCCGGACACACGCGCGCGCATCGAGCAGGCGGTGCTGGATATCTTTTCCGAGCGTGAATTTCACCGTGTCGGCCTGATCGAGATTGCACGCGGCGCGAATGTCTCGCTGCAGACCATTTACAAGTATTACGGCAGCAAGGAAGCGCTGCTGTTCTCCAGCCTGGACTCGTGGCTCGGGCGTCTGGCCGTGCGCATGATCGATCACCTGCAGGGTATCGAGGACTACAAGGAAAAATTCCGCAAGGTGTTCTGGGTCGTG
>JBOICJ010000249.1:0-3193 GCA_050740035.1 Stenotrophobium sp.
GCCAATTGAGATGCGGGGCATTTGATGGGCACGCCTGAACCGATATCGGTCGGTATCATCGGCGCCGTCCGGCTGTCAACGTGTACAGCATGCGGGTGTTGCAGATGTGGGCAGCGCGTGACGCAGCACCAGTTGCCGACATGCCCAATTTGACACATGGGGCCCGTTCCATGCACCAGCACCATGCGGTTGAACCCGTTAGCATCATCTAACGTTCCCGTTCCGGCGCCGAGGAGTGCAACGAACGGGATCAACAGGGATTCCCTCGGGGTGCCGGCTTCATGATCTGATCTGAAGGCAACGAAATGACGGAAGAGAGCGAGATCGCAAAGCAGTTGCCCTGCGACGGCGATGGGGCCGCCACCGACTTCCTGGCGGCGCCGCGCCGGTCAGCGAACCGGACCCACGAGATCGACCGACGCGTCGCGGCGCGCGTTCGTGAACGGCGGATTATGCTGGGGCTAACCCAGCAACAACTCGCGGACATGATCGGCGTGACATATCAGCAGGCGCACAAATACGAGCGCGCGATCAATCGGGTCTCGGCGGGCCGACTGTTAGAGATAGCTCAGGTGCTAAGCGTCCCAGTCAGCTTTTTTTGACGGCCTAGCGCAGGAGATAGAGCGCCCGATAACTCCGCGTGAGCGCATGTGCCTCGAGCGTTCCCGAAACTTTGCGCAAATCCCGAACGAGCGCCATCAGAAGGCGCTAAGCCAACTAGCCCGGATTATGCGTGAGAGCTGGCGGATGTAGCACAAGATGTTGATTCGGTGTAGGGTTTGGGTTGCTGAGCCTGAACCCTCGGATCAACGGAGCTGCACCCGCCATGGTTGGCATTACGCCGTCTCTCCCGGGTCTGTCACCGGTGCAAGGCAAGGCCGTGGTCGCCCGTTTTGACGGCGGCCGATTGTCTTCGGAAGGCGGTTTGCTGGCGTTGCGCGAGATCGAACGCCGGCTGGGATTGGCCGACCGGCTGGCCGGGTGTCTCAAGGACCCGCGGATGCCGGAGAAGGTCGTGCATCGCTTGGCGGAGATCATCCGGTTTCGCATGCTGATGATCGCCGCCGGCTACGAGGACGGCAACGACGCCGACACGCTGCGCAGGGACCCGATGTTCAAATTGGCACTCGACCGCCTGCCTTCGGGCGAGGAGTTGTGCTCGCAATCGACCGTCTCGCGGCTGGAAAATCTGCCCGATGTGCGGGCCTTGCTGCGCCTCGGGCGGGCGCTCGTCGAGCAATATTGTGGTTCGTTCCGGGCGGTGCCGAAGCGCATCGTGCTCGATATCGACGACACGTTCGACCGGGTGCACGGCGGCCAGCAGCTGCGGCTGTTCAATGCCTACCATGACGACTACGGCTTCCAGCCGATCGTCGTCTTTGATGGGGAAGGCCGTTTCGCCGCCGCGCTGCTGCGGCCGGGTAAGCGACCGGGCGGGGTGGAGATTCGCGGCTTTGTCCGTCGCCTCGTCGCCGCCATCCGCGCCCATTGGCCCAAAGTGGAGATCCTGCTGCGCGCCGACAGTCATTACGCGGCGCCGGAGGTGTTCGGCTGGTGCCGGGCGAACCGGGTCGATTGGCTCTTGGGTCTGGCTCCCAATGCGGCGCTCTCCCGCCATGTCGAAGCGCTGGAGAAGAGCACGGCCGATCGTTTGAAAAAGCCTGCCGCGGCGACGGCCGGGGTGGCGCCGACCCGCGGCAAGCTGCGGCGCTTTATGCAGTTCTACGATGCCGCCGGGAGCTGGAGCCGGGTCGAACGCATCATCGCGCGCGTCGAAGTGGGTCGTGAAGGAACTGATACCCGCTTCATCGTCACCAACCTCGAAGGCGGTCGCGCCAAGCACCTCTACGAGCGGCTCTACTGCGCCCGTGGCCAAGCCGAGAACCACATCAAGGCATGGAAGAACCACCTCGCCGCCGATCGCACTTCCTGCCATACGGCCAAAGCCAACCAGTTTCGCCTGTTCTTGCACGCCGGCGCCTACTGGCTGTTGTGGTCGATGCGCCGCGTCATGCCCAAACGTTCGACCTGGCGGGTCATGCAGTTCGACACCCTGCGGCTGCGCCTGATCAAAATCGCCGCCCGCGTCGTCGAGCTGAAAACCCAGCTCAAGATCCACCTGCCGTCGAGCGTTCCCGACCAGGCGATCTTTGCCATGCTCCTCGGCCGCCTGCCGCGCCTCGTCACCTGAGAGCCGGGGCGTTCGCCGCCGAACTCACCCGCCCCCTGCAACCTAACCCTACCCGATCCCAGACCTGACAAACCCGCGGCAGCGGCGGCGATCTCCTACGCCCATCATCGCCGATCGCAACCAAAGCGTGAGTGATGCAATCACCGATCAAAACATGTGCTTTGATCGTGCGTAGATCGGGCTAGAAGGCTCCTGGGGATTCACTTTCTTCTTCGGCGTCAACGCATCGGTGATCTTGTAGTCCGGGCAGGAGCCGAGGGCGCTCTGATGCTCGGCGTACCAGGCATACAGCAAGTTCACCGACGTCCGGATCGCCGAGGCGGTATGCTGGTACGCGTACGGGATCAGGAACTTCAGCAAGTCGATGTCTTTCTCATCGCAGCCCGTGTTCCTGGCGAAGGTCGGGTTGATATAGTACGGCATTGTGTAGACGCCGTGTTGGACCACCCGCCAGCCCAACGGTGCCATTCCCCGGTCTTTTCCTTCCTCCACGCCCGCCTTATTGGTCGTAGTCGCGCGCTGGATTTCTATGGGCGCCACACTGATGCCGGGCCCGAATTGGACGACGCCGGTAGCGATGAAGTGCTCTCTTCCATTCGCATTGCCACCTTGCATGCTCTCCAGGAAGGTATTTCCGAAGACTCTGGCGTCCCAATACCTGGTGATAAATTGGTCTCTGCCCAGTTTCCCGATTTCTTCACGCTTGCGACCGCGAGACTCCAAAATCTCGTAGGCGCGGCCATTCCCGTTCAAGGAAAGCTGCTCCGCCGCCGCCTCCCAGACCGGCCCCTCCTTTTCCGCCACGAGGTCCCGCAGCTTGCGTTTGAACGACACCGGTGAGATCAGGCCGCGGCCATCGGTATCGAACGTGCGTGGATCGCTCTCGGCGTCGGGGTCGCCGTTGTGGTTGGAGCAGCGAACCTCGATGACGAGCAATCCCGTCCCCCGCTTAAACATCGTAACTGCTCACCGCTCGGTGGGGTTGGGGTGGGGCCGTCGGCG
>JBOICJ010000250.1:0-2297 GCA_050740035.1 Stenotrophobium sp.
GCGCTATCGGCGCCCCTTGCGAGAGCAGTCCGCGATTTCTGCTGCGGCAGCGCCCCCACCGCTGCCGTCGGCGCCGGTGCCTGTGGCGCAGCAGGCCAAGGTCGAGGCGGGCGGATGAAGCGCTCGCTGTTGTATCTGCTGCCAATCGTGGTATTGGCCGGACTGATCGGATTCTTTTGGCGCGGTTTGTACCTCAATCCGCGCATTTTGCCGTCGCCGCTGATCGGCAAAGCCGTGCCGGTGTTCAGCCTGCCGGAACTGCGGCATCCCGAAGATCCCATCACCCAGCAAAGCCTGATGGGCCATGTCTCGCTGGTGAACGTGTGGGGGACTTGGTGCTATGCCTGCCGTGAGGAGCAGCAGACGCTCATGGCCTTCGCGCGGCAGCACGTGGTACCGATCTATGGCTGGGACTACAAGGACGACCGTCAGGCCGCTCTTGCCTGGCTGGCTGAGCGCGGGGATCCGTATGCCGCCATCGCGTTTGACGCCAGCGGCGATGCAGCCATCAACTGGGGCGTGTATGGCGCGCCGGAAACCTTTCTCATCGACGCGCGCGGCATCATCCGTTACAAATATGTAGGCCCGCTCACTCCGGATGTGATTCAAAAGGATCTGCTCCCGCGCATCCAGGCCCTGCAACACGAGGGCAGATGAAACGCTCGCTGATACTGCCGCTGGCAGCAATCCTGCTGTCCTGTCTGTGGCTGCCATTGGCGCGTGCGGTGGACAGCGAGCCGCCGTTCAATAATCCGCCATTGCAGCAGCGCTACGAAAATCTGATTCACGAATTCCGCTGCCTGGTGTGCTTCGATGAGAGCATCGCCAATTCCGACGCGGATTTGGCCGCCGATTTCCGCCGACAGGTGCACCAAATGGTGGCGCAAGGCAAGACTGACCGGGAAATCAAGGACTTCATGGCGGATCGCTATGGGGATTTCGTGCTCTATCAGCCGCCGGTGCAGGCCAACACCTGGCTGTTGTGGGGCGGGCCTTTTTTGTTGCTGCTGATCGCGCTGCTGGCGTTTGCCTTCATACTGCGGCGGCGCGCGCGTATGCAGGCGACGGACGAGGAGCATTCGTGACTTTTATTATCGCGGCGGCAGTCATGATTCTCATCGCTGCGGCCTGTATCGCTGTTCCGCTGTGGCGTGCGCGGGCGCGCGGCTCGCTGGCCACCGATGCTGCCAACCGCGCGGTGCATGCGGCGCGTGTTGAGGAACTGGAGCGTGACGTGGCGGCCGGCCGTTTGGCGGCTGAAGATCTAGCCGGCGCGCGTCGCGATCTGGACCGGGAGCTCGAGACCAGCCTGCGTGAAGCCCAGCAGGAGGGGGAGCGGGTTTCCAAAACGCCCGGTCATCGGATCACCGCGATCGCCGTGGCCACGCTGCTCATCATTGTCGCCGGCACGCTCTATTGGCAACTTGGCAACTGGCGCGCCGGAATCGAAGGCGTGCAACAGGCGAGCGTGGTGTCCGTGGAACAGATGGTGGCGCAGCTCGCGCAGCGGCTGGCGACCACCGACAAGGACGACCTGCAGGGCTGGGAAGAATTGGGTCATGCCTATCTGCTCATGGGACGTTACACCGATGCCGAAAATGCCTACCAACAGGCGCGGCGGCTGTCCGGCGATGGAAATGCCGAAGTCCTTGCGGGCTACGGCGAAGCCGTGGCACTTGCCGATCCGCAGAATTTCATGACCACCGCGCTGCCGGCGTTCGAGAAAGCCCTGCAACTGGATCCGCGCAATCCTCAGGCGCTGTGGTACGGCGGCTTGGGCGCACTGCAACGCGGGGATAACTCCCTGGCCGTGAGTCGCTGGAATGCGCTGCTGGCCCAGGATCCGCCGGCGGAGTACCGCACTATCATTGAAAAAGCCATTGCCGCCGCGGGTGGTGTTGGCGCGGCTGCGGCGCAGTCCAAGTCCGTGGCCGGATCCGGCGCCAGCATTCATGTGCGCGTGACCTTGGACGCGCATCTGCGCAGTCAGGTGTCACCGGATGAAACCCTGTTCGTGTTTGCAGAACCGGTGGGGCAGCACGGAGGCCCACCGCTCGCGGTGCGCCGTTTTCAGGTGCGCAATTTGCCGATCGAGGTGACGTTGAGCAGCGCCGATGCCGTGATCGCGGGCCACGATCTGGCAGGCGTGGCGCGGGCCACGATCGTCGCGCGCATTGCAAGCCGGGGAACTGCGACGCCCCAACCGGGCGATCTCGTAGGTCAGGCCGGGTGGCAGTCGGGCCGCAACGGGTCGGTCCACATACTGATTGATAGAGTCCTGCCCTGAACCCCTGATG
>JBOICJ010000251.1:0-10804 GCA_050740035.1 Stenotrophobium sp.
GGTTCTGTCCGTCAGATAGCCGATCAAGGGGTAGGTGATGCCGTCGAGCAGGCGCGTCAGCAAGAGCGCAGTGGCCAAAGCCACCAGCGGCAATCCCGCATACCTGGCATAGATGCCCTGCACCTGCGCTTCCGGCGCATGCATGAAACCTTGCATGACGCCCGGAAGTGCAAAGGCAAACAGCATGCTGCGGCGCAGAGGGGTATCGATATTCAAGTGTTTTCTTCTTGTGGACAGACTTTACGGGCAGCGTCTCTTGTTTTGAGTGTGCTCACATCCCGCGACAGCAACCATAAGGGAAAACACCAGAATGGTATCGGCTGTTTGGTGGTGTCTCAGTTTGAATTTCGAGGACTCCCTCATCCGTCCCTTCGGGACACCTTCTCCCAGAGGGAGAAGGAAAAAATTTCCCCTCTCCCTCCGGGAGAGGGGTAGGGGTGAGGGGCGCACTTTCAAACTGAGACACTACCGGCTGTTTTGAAGCTCGGCGTGCTGCAAAAGCTGCACCCGCTCCCGTCCGTATAGCCCATAAAGATGTTAATAATTATATTACTATATATATTATTATTAATATATTTAAACATGCGGAAAAGCCGAAAAGCATACAGCGGGTGCTGGGATCAGAGGCTTGCAAAGTTGCATCGACAGCAAGATTACTCTGGAGCCAGCGTCTAAACGATGCAGTTTAATTTTGCTGTGGTGATGTGGACGTCGAGCAGGGCTAACTACCAGTATTTTTACGGATGCGTACACAGAGGTTACCTGCGAACTTCATCCGGCAAATTACGCTGTTTGATTAAGGCTGCCATGAAGATTTTTACCGCCACCTTTGCCACTGAGACCAATACATTCGCGGTTGTGCCAACGGGGCGTATCGATTTCGAAGCATTCGGGGTTTTTCGCGGCGATGGCGGCACTCGGAGTGCCGACGGCATAGGGGTCTTCCACGCCGAATTGCAGCGGCTCGCCGCTGCCGACGGGCATACGGTCGTGGAAAGCCTCGCAGCGTTTGCACAGCCTGCCGGCCCTACGCTGCGCCCGGTGTACGAGGAATACCGCCAATGGATTCTTGATGATCTCAAGGCGGCAATGCCGGTGGATGCCGTAGTGCTGGTGTTGCATGGCGCCATGGTGGCGCAGGGCTACGACGACTGCGAAGGCGACCTGGCCCGGCATGTGCGGGAGATCGTGGGCCCGGACGTGCCTGTTGGCATGGAGCTGGACCTGCACTGCCATTTCACCGAAACGATGCGCAAGAATGCGGACATCATCATCTGCTACAAGGAATATCCGCATATCGATGGCATCGACCGCTTGCGCGAGTTGTATGCGCTGATCAAGCAGCAGGCAGCGGGCAGCATCCGTCCGGTGACTGCGGTTCACGATTGCCGCATGGTGGGGATCTGGCACACCACGAAGGAGCCGATGATGTCCTTCGTCAAGCGCATGCAATCCTTCGAGGGCAAGGACGGCGTGTTGTCGGTTTCCCTGGGGCACGGATTCCCCTGGGGAGACGTTGCCGACAATGGCGCGAAGTTATGGGTGGTCACCGACAATGACGTGCAGAAAGCGGAGGCTTTGGCCAAGCAACTGGGCCGTGAGTTCTGGGCTCTACGCGCGCAGACCTATGATTCGCCGGTGACGATTGTGGCGGCGTTGACCGAGGCGAGTGCGGCAAAGGCCGGTCCGATCGTGCTGGCCGACATTGGCGACAATGCCGGTGGCGGGGCGATGAGCGACAGTACCTTTGTGCTCAGGCAGATGCTCGACATGGGTATCGGCACCGCCGCCATCGGCAGCTTCTGGGATCTGGGCGCGGTAGCGATCTGCAAAAGCGCCGGCGTCGGCGCGGAAATCGATCTCCGCATCGGCGGGAAATGCGGCCCGCAATCCGGCGATCCGGTCGATGTGCGGGTCATCGTGCGCGCAATCGTTGAAAATCATAGTCAGCGCGGACTCAGCGCCCAATATCCCCTGGGGACGGGCGTCTGGGTGCAGACACTCAACGGTATCGATATCGTATTGAACACTAGGCGCTCGCAGGTATTTTCGCGCGATTGTTTCGAGAAGCTCGGTATTTCGCTGATCGACAAGCAGCTCATCGTGGTGAAGTCGTCGCAACACTTCCATGCGGAGTTCGCTCCGATTGCGAAGAAAGTGCTCTACATGGGAACGCCCGGTTCGACCTCTGAGGCATTTGCCGACATTCCATTCGTCAAGCGAAGCCTGGACTACTGGCCGAGGGTGGAGAATCCGTCGTAGGCGTGCGCGGAAGTGCGTGGAGCCTTGTCGCTGCCGGGGTATCCCGGGTGCAGGCAATTGCAAATAGATCCAATTCTGAGGGCCGCTAATGTCGTACATCCTGCTGGAGAATGCCCGCCTGTTTGACGGCGTATCGTCCGAAATCAGAGAAGGCGTGTCGGTACTCGTTGATGGCAATCGCATCGCAGAAGTCTCCGGGTCGGCGATACGGTCTGTCGCCGCCGAACGCATCGACTGTCAGGGGAAAACGCTCATGCCGGGGCTGATTGATGCCCACGTGCACATCTACGCGGAGTCGCTGAAGTACGGTTCGCCGGAGCCGCCGATCACGTATCGCGCCCAATACGCGCAGAAGTTCATGCGGCATATTCTGGGCTGCGGATTTACCTCGATCCGCGACGTCGCCGGCGGCGATCATGGCATGGCGATGGCGCTCCGCGACGGCTTCTTCGTCGGCCCCCGCTACTTCTACGGCGGCCTATGTCTGTCGCAAACAGGCGGGCATGGAGATCTGCGGCAAAGCTATGCGCCGGCGTCGTTTTGCGATTGCGGCGCAACCCACAATTTCCTTGCCGTGATCGCGGATGGCGTCGATGCCTGCATCAAGGCCGTGCGCGAGGAACTGCGCAAAGGCGCCCACCACATCAAGATCATGGCGTCGGGCGGCGTGCTTTCGCCGAGCGATCCGCTGGAGCGATGCCAGTATTCCGATGCCGAGATCCGCGCCATCGTCGAAGAGTGCGATCGTCATGGCGCTTACGTGGCGGCGCATTGCCACACGGATAAATCCATCCGCCGCTGCGTCGAACTCGGCGTGCGCAGCATTGAACACGGCACGCTGATCGAGGAGGAGACGGCACGGTTCGTCGCCGAACGTGGAGCCTATGTTGTGCCGACGATGGCGACGGTCTTCGCGCTCAAGGAAGAGGGCAAGTCGTTCGGCATCGACCCGGTTTCCTATGAAAAGCTTTGCCGCGTTGCGGATGCCGCGGTCGAGGGGCTCGCCGTGATGAAAAAGGCCGGCGTCAAGATGGGCTTCGGCACCGATCTGATCGGGCCGATGCATGTGCGGCAGGGTACGGAGTTCACGCTGCGCCGGAGCGTCTCGTCATCGTGGGATATCCTTCACTCCGCAACGGCGGTGAATGCGGAAATCGTCGGCATGGCCGGGCAGATCGGCGTCGTCAAGCCCGGCGCCCTGGCGGACCTGCTGCTGGTCGATGGCAATCCGCTCGACGACATCGAATTGCTGGCCGCAAACGGCGCCCATCTGTCGCTGATCATGGTGGATGGAAAATTCATCAAGCGCAGCGCTTAGAGAGGGTAGAATGAACGTCTGCGCCTCTATTGGCGCAGCTTGTGGCGAGCCCATCCGATGGCAACGGCACTCTTAGTGACAACATGCGTACGAGCATCCTTGATCTCTTCCGGATAGGAATCGGTCCCTCCAGTTCGCATACCGTCGGCCCCATGCGGGCCGCATATGCCTTCGCCACCTCACTCGCTGCCGATGGCCGATTGGAAGGAACAGCGCGGGTCGAGGTTGAATTGTTCGGATCCCTGGCCTTGACCGGGCACGGGCACGGGACGGGCCGTGCGGTATTGCTGGGACTGAGTGGCGAGTGCGCGGACACTTTGGACCCCGATCGCGTAGAGCCGCTCATTTCATCCATCAAGGCCAATCGCCGTCTGGTCCTGCTGGGCCGGCAGTCGGTGATTTTCAACGACGCGACCGATTTGCTGTGGCGTCGAGACCTGACCTTGCCGGGTCATCCTAATGCGCTCACATGCCGTGCGTTCAATGCCGGCGGACTACTCCTTCAAAGTCACACCTATTATTCGATAGGCGGTGGTTTCATCTTGCTCGAAGGCGAATCTCCAAAAGCGGATATCGAGTATCCCGTACCTCATCCTTTCTCGAGCGCAAGAGAGTTGCTCGAAAAAGCGGCCGCTGCAAATCTGCCGATCTGGAAGCTGATTCTCGAAAACGAATCGGCCCATCATGGCGAGGTCGCGGTGCGCGCTTATGTTCGCGACATCTGGGTTGCAATGCGCGCCTGCATGGAGCGGGGACTGAGTACCACAGGGATATTGCCTGGCGGCCTGAATGTAAAACGCCGTGCGCCACGTCTCCACGCGCGACTGCAGCAGCAGGGCAACAACGACCCCATGCTGGGCATGGATTGGATCAACGTCTATGCCATGGCAGTGAATGAAGAGAATGCCGCCGGAGGACGTGTGGTCACTGCCCCGACCAATGGCGCGGCCGGCGTCATCCCGGCGGTGGTGCGGTATTACGAGCGTTTTGTGCCGGGTGCCGATCAGGACGGGATATTGCGCTTCTTCCTGACGGCCGGTGCCATCGGCGTCCTCTACAAGGAGAACGCGTCCATATCCGGTGCGGAAGTCGGCTGCCAGGGCGAAGTCGGTGTCGCGTGTTCAATGGCCGCGGCCGGTCTCGTTGCCGCTTTAAATGGAAGCAACATTGAGATCGAGCACGCGGCCGAAATCGGAATGGAACATCACCTGGGCATGACCTGCGATCCGATTGGAGGCCTGGTGCAGATCCCCTGCATAGAGCGAAATGCCATTGGAGCGGTCAAGGCCATCAATGCGTCTCGCATGGCGATGCAAGAAGGATCAGAACACTCAGTAACGCTGGATCAAGTGATCAAGACGATGTTCGAAACCGGGCGTGACATGCAATCCCGCTACAAGGAAACCTCGCTTGGAGGTCTGGCGGTCAACGTCGTTGAGTGTTAGCCGCGGAGCGCTCTCATATCCAGTGCCAGACCCCTTCAATGCTGCGGTGGTGTCGTGCTTGCCTTGCCTGCTGTCGAATCGCGCAAGTCTTAGCTGAGGGCGAGTACCAGTTGCGTACGGCGGCTGAGACTCAGTTTGCGGTAGATCGAATTGAGCTGGAATTCGATGGTGCGGCGCGAGCGGCACAGGTGCTCGGCAATTTCATCATTGCGCAGACCCTTGGCGACCAGCAGGGCGACACGGCGTTCGGTTGGCGAAAGCTTCTGCAGGGCAGCCCAGGCTTCCGGCGATGGTTGCGTCGAGGCCGCATCGACGGCAGCGCTGTGTTCATCCGCCAATGTCACGACGTAGCTGGGGCGCTCGCGCAATGCGGCAGTGTGCAGGCTACGCTCTACCGTTGCGGTCAGCCCCTTGATGCGCGGGTGATGCAGCTTCAGGATTTTTCCTCCCGAGGCCTGGGCGCTGCTGCCAAAGAGCTGCACCAGGCTTTGCGGCAGTTGCAGCTTGCGCTCGGCGGCTTCGCGCAGGCCACGGTTCCAGCGCTCGCAAAGTTTCTTGCCTTCAGCCGTGGCGAACAACTGGTGTCCATCGTCGGCGACCAGCAGAGTCGCTACGGGCATCCGATACAAGAGGGATTCATAGGCAAGGCGGCGCGCGCAGTCTTGCTCGGTGGCGCGTACGCGCCGCAGACTCGCTTCGATCATCGGATGCAGGTATTCGAGGAAAGCGCGTTCCTCGCTATTCAGGTCTGAATGATCGGGCGGCCGATGAATGCTTAAAACCGCTTCCGGCCGCTCATCGCGCCAGAACGCGAGGTGTACGAATTCGGTCCACTCCGGATCGGGCTCCTGCTCGATCCTGCGGCGCATGGCATCCGGGTCTTCCGACAATATTTCTGAGTAAGTGTAGAGCTGAACCCTGGGGTGCCGCTCGAGATAAGGGCCGGAAATGGTCAGGCTTGTCGCCGGCACGTAACCGGGATTGCGCGACGATTCCACATGGTGTTTGGCGCTGGTGGGCTCGAGACCAACGATGTTGAACATGAGGCTGCAGGAGCGATGCGGGAGCTGATTCCGCACCAGCTTCAGGCAGCTCTTCCAGATGCTGTCGAGATCGAGCGCGCTTTGCAGGTCGACGACCGCAGTATGCGAGTCGTCGGGTAGCTTGGCGGGGCGGATACGCAGATTTTGCATGGCTGAGTATAGTCACAGCCGTTTCGTGAGCGCTAGGTAAAAACACCTAAAGGCAGGGATTTTCAAGGCTGGCCTTTATGCTCCAAATGCGAACTATCCGGTGTAATTACAGATGTGATGCGAAGGCCCGCTCAATAGGCTGGTCGTCATGATCGTTCCGCACAAATTTGACGTCATCGTCATCGGCGCAGGCATAGCCGGTGCGGGTCTGGCGGCCGAACTGGGCGCCGGAGTGCGAACCGTCCTGCTCGAGCAGGAAGCGCAGCCCGGCTACCACAGTACAGGACGCTCAGCCGCAGTGTTTTCCGAGAGTTATGGCGGCGAAACCGTACGCGCGCTGTCTCGTGCAAGCCGGCGGTTCCTGGCATGTCCTCCCACCGGGTTCACCAATACGACCCTGTTGACGCCCCGCGGGTTTTTATTCGTGGCGCGTGAAGATCAGCTCGGCGAACTTGAAGCGCTCGGGGATTTGCCGGACATGCGGCATACGGCCAGACGGCTGACGCTCGCACAGGCGCATGAGCGCATGCCGCTGCTGCGGCCCGAGTATCTGGCAGGGGCGCTGCTGGACGAGGGCGCGAGCGATATTGAGGTACATGCCCTGCATCAGGGTTATCTGTCCGTGCTCAAGCGTAATGGCGGAAGGTTGGTATGTAATGCGCGTGCGAACACGATCCAGAAGACTGACGGCGGCTGGCGCATTATTACGGCAGTGGGCGTATTCGAAGCGTCGTTGCTGGTGAATGCCGCAGGCGCATGGGCGGAGCGTGTTGGTTTCATGGCGGGTGTCTCTGGCATCGGACTGCAACCGCTGCGGCGCACCGCGGCGCTGGTGGATGTCCCGGTCACTGAAGGCATGGAGCGTTGGCCGCTGACCATTGATGTCGCCGAGGAGTTTTACTTCAAGCCCGATGCCGGGCGCCTGCTGATTTCTCCCGCAGATGAGACCTTGAGTGCGCCCTGCGATGCAGTGCCTGATGACATGGATCTGGCGATTGCGGTCGATCGCATCGAACGCGCGACAACCCTGGATATCCGGCGCATGCACAGCCGCTGGGCCGGCTTGCGCAGTTTTGTTGCCGATCGCACGCCGGTAGCTGGCTTTGCATCCGATGTGCCGGGATTTTTCTGGCTTGCCGGGCAGGGGGGCTATGGCGTGCAGACCGCACCGGCGTTGTCGCGCTTTGCCGCTTCGCAGGTGCTCGGCCGGCCCGTGCCAACCGATTTGATCGACGCGGGGCTGCATCCGGAAAAGCTTTCTCCGGCACGGTTGCAAACCGGCTGCTGAAGCTGCGCCTTCATTTTCTCCGAATACACCGCGTGAAGGATAAATCCCCGCGTTATTACGGATGCGGGGCGATATCCAAAACTGATCTACTGCCACGGCCGCGAATCAACCAAGAGACCCGATCTTGAAACCGCTTCAGACTGCGCTTGATCCCACCTCGGCTCCGCATTTCGGCCTTGTCGAAAATTTCGCAACGGCGGTCGTGGTGCGTAAGCCGTATCTGCTCTTCCTTGGCGAATCGACGCACTTCTCCCAGGCCAAGACGGCATTCGGGCTGCGCGACTGGGCTCCGGAGGCCTGCGTCGGGCAATGGTCGTTGCCGGGTTGCGAGGTGACGTTGGAGTTGCCCGAGTTGAATCCCGTGCAGGCTGCCGCCAAGGGGGCGAGCTCGTTGCTCATTGGGGTTGCGCCAGTCGGAGGACGGGTTTCGCAGAGCTGGATTCCAAGCCTGTTCGCGGGTATCGAGGCCGGCCTCGATATCGTCAGTGGCATGCACACCTTCCTTACGGATATTCCGGGATTGGCCGATGCGGCAAAAGCGCGCGGTGTGCGCCTGGTGGATGTGCGCCGTCCGCCTGAGAACCTTCCGACCGGTACTGGTCGCAAGCGCAGCGGCAAGCGCCTGCTGACGGTTGGCACCGATTGTGCACTGGGTAAGAAATATACGGCGCTTGCGCTGGCGAGGGCACTTCGCCTGCGCGGCATCGATGCGGATTTTCGCGCCAGCGGCCAGACCGGCATTCTGATCGCCGGCAGCGGCCTCCCGATGGATTCGGTGCCCGCCGACTTTACCGCCGGTGCCGCAGAGTGCCTTTCGCCGGACGCGGCTGCTGATCATTGGGACATCGTTGAAGGCCAGGGTTCGCTGTTTCATCCCGCCTACGCAGGCGTAACGCTGGGCCTGGTGCATGGCTCGCAGCCGGATGCGATGGTGCTCTGCCACGACCCGCACCGGACTCACATCTTTGCCGCACCGGACTACCCGACGCCGCCGTTGAAGGTCGCGATCGAGCATTACGAGCAGGCGGCGCGACTGACAAATCCAAAAGCGCGCGTCGTCGGCATCAGCTTCAACACGTCGGCTCTCAGCGAAATCGAGCGCGCAAGGCTGTTCGCCGAGACCGAGCGCGAGTTGGGGCTGCCGTGCTTAGATCCTCTGAAGACCTCGTTTGAGGCGGTGATCGGGAGGATGCTCGCCTGATGAAGCGCACACTCAAGGCTTTTTCGCATTCGTGGCCCATGATCGAACCATTCGTGATTGCGCGCGGAACGCAGACTTCGGCCGATGTCATCGTTGTGGAAATCGCCAGCGGAAACATCGTGGGCAGAGGCGAGGCTGCCGGCGTTCCTTATGCCGGGGAAACGCCCGAGACGATGCTGCAACAGATTGAGCAGGTTCGTGAGCAGATCGAAGACGGTGTGGACCGCATCGGTCTTCTGCGGCTTCTGCCTGCCGGGGGCGCCCGAAATGCGCTCGATGCCGCTTTGTGGGACCTGGAGTCAAAACTGACCGGTGTTCCTGCCTGGCGCCGTGCCGGACTGGATCGTGGCGAGGCAATCACCACGGCCATCACCATCGGCATACGTTCCTTGCCCGGATACGAAAAGGCTGCGCTGGCGCTCGCAGGCAATCCCTGGATCAAGATCAAGGTCGACAAAACCGATCCGCTCAATGCCGTGCGTGCGGTGCGCCATGCCGCGCCCGGCGCGAAACTGGTCGTGGACGCGAATCAGGCCTGGACCGTGGACGATCTGAAAAACCTTGCGCCCACATTGCTTGATCTCGGTGTGGATTTGCTGGAGCAGCCGGTGAAGGTGGGGTTCGACGACGGCTTGCGTGGATACCGGAGCCCGATCCCGATTTGCGCGGACGAATCGATCAACACGGCCGCTGACCTGCCTGCCTTGGTAGGCCGTTACAGTTTCATCAATATCAAGCTCGACAAGACCGGCGGCTTAACCACGGCGTTGGAGCTTGCGCGCGCTGCGCAGAAGCTGGGCTTTCGTTTGATGAGCGGCTGCATGTGCGGCAGTTCGCTGGCGATGGCGCCGTCGATGGTGCTTGCGCAGCTTTGTGAGATCAACGATCTCGACGGGCCCGTTCTGCAATCGGGAGACTGGCCCGGTGGCATCGTCTACGACCGCGGCGTGATGACGCCGCCCTGGCCGAAGTTCTGGGGCTGAAAATTCGGGGGTGATCCGCCGGTGACCAGGATGGTATTTCCAGCCGATGTTTATGCGTCTGGCACGGCAACATCGAACTAACGGACGACAGGATGAAAGCGCTAGTCAAGCAGGAAGCCAGGCAGGGACTTTGGCTGAAGGACGTTCCAGAGCCCGAGATCGGCATCAACGACGTTCTCATCAAGGTCAAACGCACCGCGATCTGCGGTACCGACATGCATATCTGGAACTGGGATGCGTGGGCGCAGAAAAGCATCCCGGTGCCGATGGTGGTCGGCCACGAGTTTGTCGGCGAGATTGTTGAAGTCGGCTCCAACGTCAACGATTTCCATGCGAGACAAATCGTATCGGGCGAAGGTCATGTGGTTTGCGGCCGTTGTCGCAACTGCATGGCGGGGCGCCGGCATCTGTGCGCTCATACCAGCGGCATTGGCGTCAATCGGCCCGGAGCATTCGCAGAGTACGTCGCCCTGCCCATGGCCAACATCTGGGTGCATCAACAGGATATCGACCTGGATGTTGCGGCGCTGTTCGATCCGTTCGGCAATGCCGTGCACACCGCGCTGAGTTTCCCGGTTCTCGGAGAGGACGTGCTGATTGCCGGTGCCGGCCCCATCGGCATCATGGCGGCTGCGGTATGCCGGCATTCCGGCGCGCGTCATGTCGTCATCACCGATATCAACCCTGAGCGCTTACGCCTTGCAATGCGGATGGGCGCGACGCGCGCAGTGGACGTGCGCACGGAAAAACTTGCCGATGTGCAAAGGAATCTCGGCATGAAAGAGGGTTTTGATGTGGGTCTGGAGATGTCCGGCAACCCCTCGGCGTTTCGCGATCTCCTGGATAATCTCTGCCACGGCGCCAAGGTCGCCATGCTGGGAATTCCTTCCGAAGATGTCGCCATCAACTGGAACACGGTCATCTTCAAGATGCTGACGATCAAGGGCATCTATGGCCGCGAGATGTATGACACCTGGTACAAGATGTCGACGATGATCGAGTCGGGCCTGGATCTGCATCCGATCATCACGCATCGCCTGCCCTATGCGGAGTTCGCCGACGGCTTCAATGCCATGAATAGCGGCAAAGCGGCAAAAGTCGTGCTTGATTGGAC
>JBOICJ010000252.1:0-19290 GCA_050740035.1 Stenotrophobium sp.
GAACTGGCCACCGACTCCTTCGAGAGCGCGTGGGCGATGGTCAATTTCAGCCGCGGCCTGTTCGGCAAGCCGCGCGATCACGCATTGGTCGAGAAAATCCTGCGCGACCTCTCGCTATGTGACAAAAAGGACGAGCGCAGCAAGAATCTGTCGGGCGGCATGAAGCGCCGCGTGATGATCGCCAAGGCGCTGTCGCATGAGCCGCAGATTTTGTTTCTCGACGAGCCCAGCGCCGGCGTCGATGTCGAATTGCGCCGCGACATGTGGCAGATGGTGCGCCGTCTGCGCGACAGCGGCGTCACCATCATCCTGACCACGCACTATATCGAGGAGGCCGAGGAAATGGCCGACCGCATCGGCGTGATCAACAAGGGCGAACTGATCCTGGTCGAGGAAAAATCGGTGCTGATGGAAAAACTCGGCAAGAAGCAACTAACCCTGCATTTGAAGAATCCGCTGGCGCAAATCCCCGCCGAGTTCGCCCACCAGCCGCTGGAACTGTCCGCCGACGGTAACGCACTGGTCTACACCTTCGACACGCAAAGCGAACACACCGGCATCGCCGCGCTGCTGCGGCGGCTGGGCGATCTCGGCATCGACTTCAAGGAACTCCAGTCCAGCCAGAGTTCGCTGGAGGATATTTTCGTCAGCCTGGTGAGCACCCGCCCATGAACCTCTACGCCATCCGCGCGATCTATTATTTTGAGATGGCGCGTACCGGCCGCACGCTGATGCAGAGCATCGCCGCGCCGGTGCTTTCGACCTCGCTGTACTTCGTGGTATTCGGCGCGGCGATCGGCTCGCGCATGGGCGCGATCGATGGCGTCAGCTACGGCGCCTTCATCATTCCGGGCCTGATCATGCTATCGCTGCTCAGCGAGAGCATCTCCAACGCCTCGTTCGGCATCTACATGCCGAAGTGGTCGGGCACGATTTATGAACTGCTGTCGGCGCCGGTGTCGTACATTGAAGTCGTCAGCGGCTATGTCGGCGCCGCCGCCAGCAAGTCGGTGATCCTCGGCCTGCTGATCCTGCTCACCGCGCGGCTGTTTGTCGATTACCAGATCCTGCATCCGCTGTGGATGCTGCTTTTCCTGGGGCTCACCTCGGTGACGTTCAGCCTGTTCGGTTTCATCATCGGTGTCTGGGCCGATAGCTTCGAGAAGCTGCAGATCGTGCCGCTGATGGTGATCACGCCGCTGACGTTTCTCGGCGGCAGCTTCTACTCGATCAAGATGCTGCCCGGCATCTGGCAGCAGATCGCGCTGTTCAACCCGGTGGTCTACCTGATTAGCGGATTCCGCTGGAGCTTCTACGGCAGTGCCGACGTCAGCATGGCGGTCAGCGTCGGCATGACGCTGATCTTCCTGGTGCTGTGCCTGACCGGCATCTGGTGGATTTTCAGGACCGGATACAAGCTCAAAAACTGAGGCTGCTTAAAACTAGAGAATGAAACCTCAACGCGAATCAGATACCGCCCTGTCCGTTGTGCCCTTCGAGCGGCAACGAGATTGGGCATTGTGGCTAAAGAAAAACCACAGCACGTCGTCCGGCCTATGGCTACAGCTTGCAAAAAAGGCACCGATATACAGTCCGTTTCCTACGACGAAGCGGTTGAAATCGCGCTTTGCTTTGGCTGGATCGACGGACAAAAAGCGGCTCACAGTGCGCAATACTGGCTTCAGAAATTCACTCCGCGCTCAGACAAGAGCATCTGGTCAAAAATCAACAAGGCAAAGGCACTGGCTTTGATCAAAGCAGGAAAAATGATGCCTGCCGGACTCAAGGAGATTGAGCGAGCCAAGCACGACGGACGCTGGGACGCGGCATACGATTCAGCCAGCACGTCAGCCGTGCCCAGCGATTTTCAGTCCGCGCTGGATCGCAATGTGCGCGCCAAAGATTTCTTTGAAACGCTCGATAGTCGAAATCGATACGCAATTCTGTTCAGGATTCAAACCGCCAAGAAGGCCGAAACACGCACGCAGAAAATTGCTCAGTTTGTGCAAATGCTGGAGCGGCACGAGAAGATTCACCGGTAATCGACTCGAGCAGTGCCGTAGGCTGGGATGAAGCGCAGCGAATCCCAGCAATCCACGATCTCCCTTTCCTGCCGGGTTTCGTAAGTCCCCGCAATCGGGAGTTCACTTCAACCCCGCCTACAAAGCGACGTCGTTTATTCGCATATACATTTAAGGTGCTGAGTTGAATTATTTTTGAAACTATTTCAACGCGGCCCTTTTGATTCCGCGCCGACGAAGGCAAGCAGCCGGCGGGCGAGTTCCTCGCCGCGATCCTCCTGCACGAAATGCCCGCCCCAGATGCGCTCGTGTGGCTGGCCGCGCGCACCCGGAACCTGCGCGATCAGTGGCGCATCGGCCTTGCCGAGAATCGGGTCATTCTTGCCATAGACGCAGAGAAACGGTTTCCGCCACTGGCCCAGCCGATCCCAGGCCGCACGATTTGCGGGCACCGCCGGATCGGATTCCGCGGTTGGCACCAGTCGCGGGAACGCGCGCGCGCCGGCCTTGTACGCAGCCGATGGAAACGGGGCGTCGTAGGCGGCGATTTCCGCGCGACTGGGTTTGACGACACAACCGCTGGCGACGATGCGGCCGATCGGGAACCACGGCGAATACTTCGCAAATGCGCGCCACAGCCTGAAACCCGACGACACGCCGTGCCGCGCGGTCGGCAGGAACCCGTTGGCGACCATGATCCGCGCGAAGCGCTGCTCGCGTTCCGCCGCGATGCGCAGGCCGATCAGCGAGCCCCAGTCCTGGCAGAACAGGGTGATGCCGCGCAGATCGAGCGCCTCGATGAAGCGCGTGATCCAGTCGACGTGGCGCTGGTAGCTGTAGTCGGCCATCCGCGCAGGTTTATCCGATTTGCCGAAGCCAATCAGGTCCGGCGCGATCACGCGCAGCCCGCCCTGCGCCAGCACCGGAATCATCTTGCGATAGAGATAGGACCAGCTCGGCTCGCCGTGCAGCAACAGCACGACCGGCGCCTCGCGCGGACCTTCATCGACATAGTGCAGCCGCAACTCGTCCAGCATCTGGTAATGCGGCGCGAAATCGTAACCGGGCAGGTCGCGGAAGCACTGTTCAGGCGTGCGTAGAATCTTCATGGCGGGTCAATTCCTGAAACCTGCCGCAATACAGGCAGCGGGCGATGAGAAAAATCTTGCGTTCAGCCTTTTGAGGAACCTTTTTTGCGCCGCGTGCGGGAAGGCGCAGCCTTTTTTGCCGGCACGCGCTTGACCGTCGCGCGCCTGGCCGCAACGGCAGCGTCCGAACGCGTCGCCAGCCAGTCCGCGGCGAGCGTCCAGGTTGTCGCAGGCGCCTTGCTGCCGGCAAACACGCCGGCATGACCGCCGGGCGCTAGTTCGAAGGTCTTGTCCTGCGAGCTGACGATGTCCATCACCTTCTGCGCCGCTTCGACGGTGACGATCCTGTCGGTCTTGCCGGCAATCGCCAGCAGCGAACAGTCGATCCGATCGAACTGCGCCTGCTTGCCCCGGCCCTTGCCGAGATCGAAGCTACCGACGGACATGGCGTTGTCCATGCCGAGGCGCACCACCATGTCCTGCACGATGCCGCCCGGATAGTCGTGCATCTTGTTGAACCAGGTCGACATGGTCTGGTATTCGGTGACGTACTCGCGGTCCCACAGGTTCATCAGCAGGTCGATGTAGCCGGTGACGGTGCCCATCGGGTTGGTCATCTTGAATGCCAGCGAGGCGAGCCAACCCGGCACATTCATCTTGCCCGGATCGATGTCGTGGATGCGGAAGCCGGTGTATTTGCGCACCAGCGCCACCGGCGTGCGCATCACCGTCCACAACTTGCCGGCGATGCCGGCCTGGTGTGCGTCGATCGGGCTGGCGATGGTGACGATGTTCTTCAGGTGCGGGTCCTGCGCCCACGCGGCGTAGATCAGGCAGAACAGCCCGCCCATGCAGTAGCCGAGCAGGCTCACCTCCTGCTCTCCTGCATCGGCGCGGACTTTTTTCAGCGCCGCCGGAATCATCTTCGTCGCATAGTCGGCGAAGCCCAGGTGCGAGTGGTCTTCGTCCGGCGAACCGAAATCCGCGAGATAGACGCGATAACCGTGCGCCAGCAGGAATTTGATCAGACTGCGGTTCGGGAACAGGTCAAAATTCAGCGGGTCGGCGGCCAGCGGCGGAATCAGCAGTACCGGAATGCGGTGCAGTTGTTTGCGTACCGGCAGCATGCCGTCGCCGACCGGGATTTCATCCTCAGTCAGCGGCGCGTACCTGCGCACGGTCAGCAGTCCCTTCTGATGGATGATCTCGAACGGGGTCTGGTTGGCGACGATGAAATGCTCGGCGCTGACGCGGCGCTCGACCGCGTTGCCGATCCACAGCAGGGTGCGCTCGCCCAGCTTGCTGGCACGCTTCACCGCAGACTCGGGCACCAGTTTTTTCTCGGCCGCCCAGTTCAGCGCAGACTCGCCGATCCGGCCGGCGCGCTCCAGCTTGTCTTTCAGCATGGTCAGCCCCCCAGGTAGGTGTATCCGCTCAAGCCCTCTTCAAGTTCCGCCAGTAGCGCCGCCTTGTCTGCCTCCGGAAATTTGGCAGCGGCAAACTTGTCGCGGTAATTCTGCGCCAGTTCTTCCGGCAGCAGATGCACGTAGCGCAGCAACTCGTCGGTGCGGTCGCCCTGCTCGGCGCCTTCGAGACGCCAGCCACCGTTGTCGTCGAGCACGACGTTGACGGCGTTGGTATCGCCGAACAGGTTGTGCATGTCGCCAAGGATTTCCTGGTAAGCGCCGACCATGAAGAACGCCAATAGATAATCTTCACCCACCTTGAGCGGATGCACCGGCAGCGTCGGCTCGAGTCCGCCGCGATCGACGTAATGATCGATGCGGCCGTCGGAGTCGCAGGTGAGGTCGCAGAGATTGGCGCGCAGCGCCGGCTGTTCGTCGAGCCGGTGTATCGGCAAAATCGGAAACACCTGGTCGATCGCCCAGGCGTCCGGCACCGACTGGAACACCGAGAAATTGCAGAAATATTTTTCCGCGAGCTTGCCACGCAGTTCATCGAGCGCCTCGCGATGCGCGCGGATGCTGCCATCGAGCCGCGGCTGTATCGCGCGGCACACCGCATAGTAGATCTGCTCGGCCTGTGCGCGCTGACGCAGGGTCAAGGCGCCGTGCGTATATTGCGACTGCGCCTCGTGCAGCCCCGCCGCGGCATCGTGCAGACACTCCAGCGACCCGCGGGTTTGCGCCGCATCGAGCAGCGCATGCAGGTCGTGCAGCACCGTGGGATCGTTTTCCCCGGGCGCCTGTGCCAGCGTCGCCGGCGCGGACTCGTGGTCGATGACGTTGGCAATCAGCACGGCGTGATGCGCAGTCAGCGCACGCCCGGATTCGCTGATGACGTTCGGCTGCGGCTGTCCCGCGGCGGCGCAGACCTCCATCAGCGTGCGCAGGATATTGCGTGCGTATTCCTGCTGCGAATAATTCATCGAGCAATAGCTGCGCGAGCGCGTGCCCTCGTAATCGACGCCGAGGCCGCCGCCGACATCGACCACGTCCAGCGGCGCGCCCAGCGCACGTAGTTCAACATAGAAGCGCGCCGCCTCGCGCATACCGCGGCGGATGTCCTGCACGTTGGCGACCTGCGAGCCGAGGTGGAAATGCACCATGCGCACCGCGTCGATTAGTCCGGCGGCACGCATCTGTTCCACCGCCGCAATCACCTGCGAACTGGCGAGGCCGAACTTGGATTTCTCGCCGCCGGTGTTCTGTTGCGTGCTGGTCGACATCGACGCGAGGCGCACGCGCAGACCGATCATCGGCGCGACGCCGAGCTTGCGCGATTCCTCGATCACCAGCGGCAGCTCGGACGGCTTCTCGACGACGATATAAACCTTGTGGCCGAGCTTCTGGCCGATCAGCGCGCGGCGGATGTAGTCGCGGTCCTTGTAACCGTTGCAGACGATGGTGCTGCCTGCGGGCGCCAAGCCGAGCACCGCCGCCATCTCCGGCTTGCTGCCGGCTTCGAGGCCGACGCGCACGCCGCCGTGGCGCACGATCTCCTCGACCACGCTGCGCTGCTGGTTGACCTTGATCGGATAGACCGCGGTGTAGCGGCCCTGATAGCCCAGTTCCTCGATCACGCTGGCAAACGCGCCGGTCAGCGCATCGACGCGGTCGTGCAGGATATTGTTGAAGCGCACCAACACCGGCAGTTGCAAGCCTTCTTTGGGCAGGCGCTGTGCCAGTTCATAAAGGTCGATGGCGACCGGCGAACGCTCGCGGAATGGCCGCACCAGCACATGCCCCTTAGCCGGGCCGCTGTCGGCGACATCGAAGTAGCCTTCGCCCCAGTAGGGAATGTTGTACAGCTCACGCGCCTGCGCGGCGGTCCAGGTCATGTCGGCGTCCGGGTTATTGCGTGGTGGAAACGACGCAAATTCTAAGGCTTTACCAATGTCTGCGCAGGATATTCCTTCTCCCGTTTGTCACGTTGGTTCTTTATACTCGCGCCCTGATTTGCAGGAGTCCTTACATGTCGCTCGATCAAACCTGGTTCACCGAAGCCGTCGAAAAGACCGGCACCGCTTTCTCGCTCAAGGCCAAGAAGCTGCATTCCGAGCAGACGCCGTGGCAACAGATCGAAATCTGGGACACCGAGACCTTCGGCAAGCTGATGACCATCGACGGCTGCACGATGGTCTCGACGCGCGACAATTTCCTCTATCACGAGATGATGTCGCACCCGGCGCTGAACTCGCACACGAACCCGAAAAATGTGGTCATCGTCGGCGGCGGCGACTGCGGCACTTTAAGAGAAGTCCTCAAGCATCCCGAAGTGCAGTCCGCCACCCAGGTCGAGATCGACGAGCGCGTCACGCGCCTCGCCGAGCAGTATTTCCCCGAGCTGTGCGAGAGCAATCACGACCCGCGCGCGACGCTGTTTTTCGGCGATGGCATCCAGTGGATGAAGGACGCCAAGCCCGGCAGCATCGACCTCATCATCATCGACTCCACCGACCCGGTCGGCCCGGCGGAAGGCCTGTTCGGCAAGAAGTTTTACGTCGATTGCATCAAGGCGCTGGCGCCGGACGGCATGCTGGTGCAGCAGTCGGAATCACCGCTGCTGCACCTGTCGCTGATCCAGGAAATGCACGCGGCGATGAAGGACGCCGGTTTCGCCCAGACCACGCTGCTGCACTTCCCGCAGCCGATCTATCCCAGCGGCTGGTGGTCCGGCTCCATCGCCTGCAAGCAAGCGGGATCGCTGGCGCAGCGGCTGGATGATAAGGCGATTGCGGCGCTCGACACGCAGTTCTACAACGTCGACACGCACAAGGCCGCGTTTGCGCTGCCGACCTATGTGAAAAAGGCGCTCGCTCGAGTCTGAATCAAGTCTGGGGTGTCACCCGCTATCGTGGGTTTGGCGAAAATACTTGTTATATATTATTTAATATATTTTAAATAATTATATAAAATATAACAACATTCCCCAGCAAGCCGGCCACAGCGGGTGACGCTGCAACGGCTTACTGCGGGGCCTGATCCACTGAGGATGAGGACGCAGGAGCCGCGGACGAGGGAGCCGCTGCCGCAGCCGCCGGCGGTTGATCGGAACAGGCGGTGTCCACCTGCTTCTGGGTCAGTTCGATCAGCTGGGTGCGCTCCTGCCCGGTGTACTCATGCTCCTTGCCCAGCGCATCTTTTTCGACGATGCGTGCAGCGCTCTTGAACGTGGTCAGCTGGTCGCGCTTACGCGAGCAGTCGGCCACGCGCTGCGCTTCGCGCGCGACGGCGTCCTGCGGCGGCGGCGCCGAGCCATCGGTGGGATCGAGGTTGAGTTTCTTCGCGCCCTGCGCCGGGTTGTCGCCGAAGTGGACATTACCCTGGGTGTCGGTCCACTGATAAACCGAGCCAGCCAGCGCCGGAACAGCCACGGCGAGCAACACGACGGCATACGCGGAGCGGATTCTCATAAACGCCTCGGACTGAAGGAACCTCGGCAGTCTATTACGATTCGGCGCGGGCATGAACTCCCGCCTAGAATGGCTCGCGCAGGATTTCGCCGCATTCCACGGAACTCGCCATGAACGACCCAGCACAACCCGAATCGCCGCAACTCAAGCCCTACATGCGCGATCTGTCGCCCGGTGATTACTGGTGGTGTGCCTGCGGCCGCTCGAAAAACCAGCCGTTCTGCGACGGCTCGCACAAGGGCAGCGCGTTCACGCCGGTGAAATTCAGCGTCACCGACAAGACCGGCACGCTATGGCTGTGCGGCTGCAAGCACACCGGCACGCCGCCGTTCTGCGACGGCACGCATAACAAACTGGCGAGGAAACAACCCTAGCCCCTGATCACGGACTTCCGCGAAGCGGCACGAAGCGCCTGCTTGCGCTTGGGGCCAGACGCGCCCGCCCTGAATTTTCCGGGCGTTATGCCGCTCCAGCGCTTGAACGCCTGCTGGAAAGTACTTTGCTCGCTGTAGCCGAGCATGAACGCCACATCCGCCAGGGAAGCATTGGGCTCGCGCAAATAACGCTCGGCGGTACTGCGGCGCACCTGATCGAGAACCTGCTGGAACGAGCAGTCGCAGTCCGCCAGGCGCCGTCGCAGGGTTCGCGTGGAACACTGGAGCGCCGCGGCCGCATGCTTCAATGACACGTGCCCCATCGACAGGCCATTGCCGAGCACTGTGCTCAGCTGCCGGACGAATTCAGGCTGATCGCCCAATTCCTTCAGCAGCGCTTCAGCCTGTCTTGCAACGAACTCGCGCGTCTCCCGATTGGCCATCGGCAGCGGCATTTGAATATCCGACAAAGGCGCAACCAGCTTGGTGCACGGCTGGCCGAAATGGACCTTGCCGCCGAATACGCGGGTATAGCTGCGGACATCTGCCGGACGTTTCATCTGGAAATAGGCGTCCCAGCACAGATCGGAGCGCTGCGTGATCCAGCGCGATGCGCGCATGCGCGCAGCCAGGGTCAGTTGCTCCATGATCGGCGGAGCCGTCAGGCCATAGCGCCAAGTCAAGTGCAACTCCATCTTGCTGCCCTTGTGTACCAGCTTGTACAAGTCGCGTTCACCCGCCAGGCGCCCGTAACGCTGCACCTGCATTTCCGCTTCCTCAACGGTGTCGCAGCTCATCACAATGAAACCAAGGACGCCAAGATGCTGGGGCTTCAGGTTATCGCCGACCTTGAGCGCCAGATCACGATCCCCTGTTGCATCGATGGCCTGTTCGACCATCGAGATCCATTCATCGAACGGTGGCGCGACATGCGCGCGTATGGATTCGATACTCGCGACGCGCTCGGCGGAATACAGGCTGACAGGGGCCAGCCCCAGGCCGCGCAGATAGTCCACCAGTGAACGGGCATAAGGTTCCAGGAATAAAATCCGAGCTTTTTTGATCTGTTGGGCCATACTCTCTCCGTGGCCACATTTCCTAATATAACAGTCACATTTGTCAAGACGGCAAGACAATCGGCGCTTAGAATAAGATCGTATTCTTGAGTCTCGGCAGCAATGTGGCGATCGTCATTCGTGATGCGCACGACAAGCCAGACCATTCGTATACCGGGGATTGCCCGGTCACTTAAAAGAATACCCATTCGTCGTTGCCTGTCCCAGGCGGCACCCGTGGTGAATTCATAAAAACGGCAGATAACAAGCTGCCTTCTTATCGTTATTGGCGGGAGGAGACGTTGTGAGATCAGCATTCAGGATTGTTGCGGCCCCCATCATTTGCATCGCACTCGCCGCCTGCGGCAGCAGTTCGCCGGTTGCCGGCGGCAGTGGCGGCAGCGGGCCGGTTTCCGGCAACGCCATCCAGGTGCTGTCGAATCGCGCCGACCTGATCAACGGCGGCGATGCCCTGGTGCAGGTGACGCTGCCCGCGGGCACGGCGGCATCGGCGGTCACGGTGGACCTCAACGGCACGGACGTGACGCAACAGTTCTCGACCAGTAGCAACGGCAGTTACATGGGCCTGATCAGCGGCCTTGTGCTGGGACGCAACCTGGTCACCGCGCATTTCCCCGGCGGCTCGACCAGCAGCTACGCGATCATCAACCACGCACAGGGCGGCCCGGTGATCGCGGGCCCGCAGAGCCAGCCGCGCGTCTGCCAGAAGGGCGCGGTGGATGCGCAGTGCAACCAGCCGGCCAGCTATTCCTACGTCTACCTCTCGACCGACCTGACCAAGCAGGGCTTCCAAGCCTACGACCCCGCCAACCCCGCCACCGATGTCGCCAACACCACCACCGACCAGGGCGTAACGGTCCCCTTTATCGTGCGCGTGGAGACCGGCTATCAGGACCGCGATCAGTACCGGATCGCTGCGTTGTACCAACCGGGTAAGCCGTGGACGGCGGCGACGCCGCAGAGCCAGTTCAACCACAAGCTGCTGATCACTCACGGCTCCAGTTGCGGCGTGTCGTATGCGCCGGCCACCGCACCCAGCGTCACCAGCTACGTGCCGGCCAACCTGACCGGTCTGATCGGCGGCGCTTTCATCCCGCTGCCATCGGCGGTGATCGCCGACAGTGCCCAGTACGCCTTGGGCAAGGGCTTCGCGGTGATGTCGACCGCGCTGGACAACAGCGGCCACAACTGCGACGTGGTGATCCAGGCCGAATCGCTGATCATGGCTAAGGAACACCTGATCGAGCATTACGGCACCCTGCGCTACACCATCGGCACCGGCTGCTCCGGCGGTTCGCTGGCGCAACAGTGGATCGCCAACGCCTATCCGGGGATCTATCAGGGCATCCTGCCGACCTGCTCGTTTCCGGACGCCTGGACCAGCGCCACCCAGGTCGCGGACTACCACCTGCTCAACACTTATTTCGGCACGCTGGCGCTGGGCAACCTGAGCGGCGGCACCGCAGGCATCCCATGGACGCCGGTACAGGCCGCGCTTGTTGAAGGCAATCTGCTGCCGCTCGACTCGATCGCCAGCGACAGCGGTTTTTTCTCCGCCATCATCCCCACCAATCCCTGTCCCGGCACCACTCCGCAGACGATCTACAACCCGCAGACCAATCCCGGCGGCGCGCGCTGCTCGGTCGCCGACCTCGGCATCAACGTGTTCGGCCCGCGCCCGCCGGCGGTGTGGTCTGACGTGGAGAAAAAGCTGGGTCACGGCTTTGCCGGCCTTGCGGTGGACAACGTCGGCGTGCAGTACGGCCTGTCGGTGTTGCAGCAGGGCCTGATTACGCCAGACATGTTCCTCGACCTCAACGCCAAGATCGGCGCGCTCGACATCGACATCCATCCCACCAAGACCCGTCTCATTGCCGACCAGCCGGCGCTGGCCAACGCCTATCGCAGCGGCATGATCAACGAGACCAACAACATGGGTTCGACCGCGATCATCGATTGCCGCGGACCCGATCCGGGCCTCGCACACGACGCCTACCGCGCCTTCGCGGTGCGCGCGCGGCTCGACCGCGAGAACGGCAGCCATGCCAACCAGTTGATCTGGGAAGGCCCGGTGCCGATCGTCGCCGACACTCAGTGCAACCAGACCAGCCTGATCGCAATGGACCGCTGGCTCGCCGCAATCGAGAAGGACACCGGCAGCACGCCGCTGGCGCAGAAGATCGTTGCCGACAAACCGGCCGACCTTACCGACGAGTGCTGGGACGGCATCGGCAACCAGCTCACCAGCCAGCTCTGCGGAGACGTGATCGTGCCGGTCATGGGCACACCGCGCACCGTCGCCGGCGACGCCATCACTACCGATGCCAACAAGTGCCAGCTCAAGCCGCTCAACCGCAGCGACAATTACGGGCTGATTCCCTTCACCGACGCGCAGTGGGCGCAAATGCAGGCGCTGTTCCCCGATGGCGTCTGCTATTTCAGCAAACCCGGCGTCAGCCAGCAGCCGACGATTCCCTGGCAGACCTACCAGAACTCCGCGGAAAGTGTGATCTACGGCGGCCAACCGCTGCCCGTCGCGCCGGCGAATTCCGGCAGTGGTTGGGCCAGCCCGGCGTTTCAGATTTTTGCACCCCCTTCGTGAGGCAAACCATCTGACTTGCGACGTTATTCCGTCTCGATCAACCGCATCAGGGTTCTTCTTGTGCAAACGCATCTCGCACGCGCCGCGATATTAACCATCGCGTTCCTGCTCGCGGCCTGCGGCCGCAGCTCGCCGGTCATTGGCAGTGGCGCCGATGGCAGCGGGCCGGTTTCGGGCAACGCCATCCGCATACTGTCCAACCGCGCAGACCTGATCAGCGGCGGCGATGCACTGGTGCAGGTCGCGCTGCCCGCAGACACTCCCGCCTCTGCGGTGGCGGTGGATCTCGACGGCAACGATGTCACCTCGCAGTTCTCGATGGACCGCAGTGGCGACTACATGGGTCTGGTCAGTGGCCTGGCGCTGGGCCGCAACCTGCTCACGGCACACTACCCCGGTGGCAGCAGCAGCTACGTCATCATCAACCACGCCAATGGCGGACCGATCATCGCGGGACCACAGCGACTGCCCTGGACCTGCCAGAAAGGGGCACTGGATGCGCAATGCAACCAGGCGCCCAGCTACGCCTACTTATACCTCTCGTCCAACCCGCTCAAATCGGGCTTCCAGGCCTACGACCCCACCAATCCCGCCACTGATGTCGCCAGCACCACCACCGACCAGGGCGTCACAGTTCCCTTCATCGTGCGCGTCGAAACCGGCTATCAGGATCGCGATCAGTACCGGATCGCCGCGTTGTACCAGCCGGGTCAGCCGTGGACGGCGGTGGCACCGCAGTCACAGTTCAACCACAAGCTGCTGATCTCCCACGGTGCTCTCTGCGGCGCATCCTTCGCGCCGACCAGCACACCCAGCGTCACCAGTTACGCGGCGCCATTCGGCCTGCTGGCGGGCCTCCCGGTCACGGCAGGCCCGGACAGTATCCAGTACGCCCTCGGCGCCGGCTTCGCCGTGATGTCGACCGCGCTGGACAACAGCGGCCACAACTGCGACGTGGTGACCCAGGCCGAGTCGCTGATCATGGCCAAGGAACGCGTGATCGAGCAGTACGGCACCCTGCGTTACACCATCGGCTCGGGCTGCTCCGGCGGTTCGTTGGCAACGCAGTGGATCGCCAACGCCTATCCGGGCATCTATCAAGGCATCCTGCCGACCTGCTCGTTCCCGGATGCCTGGTCGACGGTGACGCAGGTGATGGACTACCACCTGCTGGTTGCCTACTTTGGCGACCTGACCCTGGGGGTCGCCGGCGGCACTGCCGCCGTACCGTGGACGCCGGTGCAGGCCGCGGCCGTGGAGGGCACCCTGCTGCCGGTCAACGCGGTCTTCGACGACATCGGCTTCTTCCCCAGCTTCGTTCCCGGCAATGTCTGCCCGGGCACCACCGCGGCCACGGTCTACAACGCCAAGAGCCACCCCAATGGCGATCGCTGCTCCCCTACCGACCTGGCGATCAACGTGTTTGCACCGCGCGCACCCGCGGTGTGGAGCGACGTGGAGAAAAATCTGGGCCATGGCTTTGCCGGTCTCGCCGCCGATAACGTCGGCGTGCAGTACGGCCTGTCGGTATTGCAGCAGGGCCTGATTACGCCGGACATGTTTCTCGACCTCAACGCCAAGATAGGTGCATTCGACATCGACTTTAACCCCACCAAGTCCCGCCTCGCCGCCGACCAGCCAGCGCTGGCCAATGCCTATCGCAGCGGCATGATCAACGAGGCCAACAACATGGGCTCGACCGCGATCATCGACTGCCGCGGGCCCGATCCCGGCCTTGGCCACGATGCCTATCGCGCCTTCGCGGTGCGCGCGCGGCTCGACCGCGAGAACGGCACCCACGCCAACCAGCTGATCTGGGAAGGGCCGCTGCCTATCTTCGGAGATACCGCATGCAACCAGAACGGCCTGATCGCGATGGATCGCTGGCTGTCCACGATCGAGAAGGACACCAGCAGCAGCCCTCTGGCGCAGAAAGTCATTGCCGACAAACCGGCTGACCTTACCGACGAGTGCTGGGACGGTATCGGCAACCAGCTCACCAGCCAGCTCTGCGGCGACGTGATCGTGCCGGTCTATGGCACGTCGCGCACCGTCGCCGGCGACGCCATCACTACCGATGCCAACAAGTGCCAGCTCAAGCCGCTCAGCCGCGGCGACAATTACGGCCTGATCCCGTTCACCGACGCGCAGTGGGCGCAAATGCAGGCGCTGTTCCCCGATGGCGTCTGCGATTTCAGCAAACCCGGCGTCAGCCAGCAGCCGACGATTCCCTGGCAGACTTATCAGGATAGCGGTGGCAAGGTGATCTACGGCGGCAAGCCGATGCCGCAAGCGCCCGCAAATTCCGGCGGCGGCTGGGCCAGTCCGGCGTTCGAGGCGTTCTCGTCATGACCCCTTGCGCAGACCCGTGAACTTTGGCCTCCAAAGCCGCATAAAAGTCCGCAAAAGCCCTGATGCCGCTCCTCGACCACATAGCAAGATGATCGAATCGACCAGAACGTGTTTGGGCAGGCGCATGGTGTTTGCGAGGAGCGCACTCGGCGCTGTAGGCCGGCTTAAGGCAACACTGAATAAGTGTCGCGAGCGAGGGCAGGTCGCGTGAGGACGGAGCGCAGGAACCGCAGTGTACAGATGAGTACATGAGGATTCCGAGCACCGCCCTCGCGCGAGATGCCGAGCGCAGTAACTTATTCAGCGTTGCCTTAAACCGACTGTGATGTTTTTACCATTGATGCGGCCCATGCAAGCACCCAAACTGGCGGCGCTGTCTCGAAAGCCACGTGCCGGATTCGAAACCGCACGTTGCCGCATCAATCGTCGCAGCCTCTTGTCGTCACGATCAAGCCACATTTCAGGGTTGCTTGCCGGGAAAGCGCGGCCCGAAGTACCGATTTATCTTGACGCTGGCGGTTGCGCCGCCGACGCCAGCACCATCACTGCATATCGCCAAATCGCCAAAACATGATGAATAGTCCGCTCATTGCCGCTAACAACACAGCCTCCATCGACGCCGGCGAGCTGTCTCCCGCCGTCGCCCTGATCCTGCATCGCTGGCATATCCAGGACATCGTCGCCGATGTGGTGAAAGCTTCGGGCCCCATGTCCGCCGGCATCGAGCGTCTTTGTGCCGGCCTCGAGGCTTACTGGGAATCCGCGTTTGCCCGCCGCGGCATGCGGCACATGGTCGAGCAGACTGCGCACACCCACAAACTGCTGCGCCGGGTGGACTCCATGGGCAAGCCGTTCTGTCTCCTGATCGAACTCGAACTGAAGGTCTCGGGCTGGGTCATGCCCAGCAGGAAGGCGCGAATAATTTTCGACCAGGCGCGCGCCATCATGCTCGAAGAAGTCGAAACCGGGTGTCGCTCATCGCGACGCGAAGATCTGCTGTCGATGATTCCGCAGATCGTTTCCGGCGAACGGATGAACTAGCGTTCCGCCGCAGCAGCGCCAACGCACGACCCTACGCGCATCACGGCGCGCTGGAGAACTTCAAAGCTGGCCCAGATCGTAGCCGCGCTCGTTGTGCTCGGCGGTATCGAGTCCCATGTGCTCGTGCTCGTCGCTGACGCGCAGGCCCAGCACCCGCTTGACCACGCCCAGCAGCACAAAGCTCATGACAGCGGTATAGACCGCGATCGTCACCACGCCCAGCGCCTGCACGCCGATTTGTGAAGACATGTTCATGCCGGTGGCGTAGCCCTGGCCGCTGAACACGCCGAGCCCGGTGGACGCGAAGAACCCGGCCATCAGCGTGCCGATGATGCCGCCGACGCCGTGCACCGGGAACACGTCGAGCGAATCGTCGACGTGGAATTTGCGCTTGATCAGATGCGTCGCCTGGAAGCAGACGAAGCCGGCGATCAGGCCGATCAGCAGCGCACCGCCGGGACCGACATAGCCCGAAGCCGCGGTGATGGTGCCCAGACCGGCGACCATGCCGGTGACGATGCCCAGCACCGAGGGTTTGCCGTATTTGACCCACTCCATCACCGACCACGAAATCGCGCCGGCGGCGGCGGCGATATGCGTCGCCATCACCGCCATGCCGGCGTGGCCGTTGGCACCCAGCGCCGAACCGCCGTTGAAGCCGAACCAGCCGACCCACAGCATGCCGGCGCCGGTCACGGTCATGGTCATGTTGTGCGGCATCATCGGCGTGTGCGGAAAACCGCGGCGGCGACCCAGCATCAGCGCGGACACCAGCGCCGCAGTACCCGCAGTGATGTGCACCACGGTGCCGCCGGCGTAATCGAGCAGACCGCGCTTGAACAGCCAGCCGTCCGGCGACCAGACCCAATGACACACCGGCGCATACACCAGCAGCGACCACAGGGTCGTGAACAGCAGCATCGCGGAAAATTTCATGCGCTCGGCAAAGCCACCGACCACCAGCGCCGGCGTGATGATGGCGAAGGTGAGCTGGAACATCGAATAGACGCTCTCCGGCACATGGCCGGTCATCGCCTGCTCGTTGACGCCGTTCATGAACAGCTTGCCGAGGCCGCCGATCAGCGGGCCGCCCGCGCCAAAAGTAAGGCTGTAAAGACACACCACCCACAGCACCGAAATCACACAGGTGATGGCAAAGCACTGCATCAGCACCGACAGCACGTTCTTGGCGCGCACCAGACCGCCGTAGAACAGCGCCAGCCCCGGCAGCGTCATGAACAACACCAGCGCGGTCGCGGTCAGCATCCAGGCGGTGTCGCCGGTGTTGACGCTGTTGCTACCGGCATCGGCCAACGCGGCGCCGGACCACAGGCACAGGGGAAGAATCAGGCGGAGAGTTTTCATATTGAGCTACACAAAAAACGGCCGCTGACGCGGCCGATCGTTTTCAGGATGTTGAATCAGACCGCGTCGACGCCGGCTTCGCCGGTGCGGATACGCACGGTCTGGCTGAGGTCGTAGACGAAAATCTTGCCGTCGCCGATCTGGCCGGTCTTGGCCGAGGTCTGGATCGCTTCGACCGCCTTTTCCACCATATCGGGCGCCAGCGCCACCTCCAGCTTGATCTTGGGCAACAGGTCGACGGTGTACTCCGCACCGCGGTACAGCTCGGTGTGTCCCTTCTGACGGCCAAAGCCACGCACTTCGGTCACGGTCATGCCCTGCACGCCGATATCGGCCAGCGCCTCGCGCACGGCATCGAGCTTGAAGGGTTTGATGATGGCAATCAGCATTTTCATGGAAGTGCTTCTTTTTGGGGCAAACGGGCAGGGAGTTTACCAAAAAGAAAAGGCGCGCCCGTTTCCAGGCGCGCCTCCATCCAGCAGGATGATTTTTTGTAACGGCGTGCGTTACAGGTTGTAGGCCTTTTCGCCGTGATCGGCGAGATCCAGACCTTCGGACTCGGCTTCTTCCGAAGAACGGATGCCGATGGTGTACTTGAGCGCCAGCAGGATCACCGCCGCCACCACGCTCGACCAGACCAGCGCCGTACCGACCGCCCACAACTGCGACACGAACTGCGCATGGGCGTCGAAAGCGCCGACCTTGTTCGCGACGTAGTCGTAGACGCCGGTGCCGCCCAGCGCCGGATTGACGAAGATGCCCGTGCCCAATGCGCCGATGATGCCGCCGACACAGTGGACGCCGAAGGCGTCGAGCGCGTCGTCGTAGCCAAGCAGGGCCTTGAGCTTGGTCGCCGCCAGCAGGCAGATCACCCCGGCCACCGCGCAGATCGCAAAGGCACCCATCGGCCCGACAAAGCCCGCCGCCGGCGTGATCGCCACCAGACCGGCGACAATCCCCGAACACACGCCCAGCAGACTCGGCTTGCCCTTGAGCACCCACTCGGTGCCGGCCCAGGCCAGGCCTGCGACTGCCGTGCCGAACAGGGTGTTGAAGAAGGCCAGGCCGGCGCCGCCGTTGGCTTCCAGCGCCGAGCCGGCGTTGAAGCCGAACCAGCCCATCCACAGCATGCCGGTACCGATGGCGGACATCATCAGGCTGTGCGGCGCGAAGTGCACCTTGCCCAGACCCTTACGCTTGCCCAGGAAGATCGCGCAGACTAGCGCCGCGATACCGGCATTGATGTGCACCACCGTACCGCCGGCGAAGTCGATCGCACCCTTCTGGAACAGCCAGCCCGCGTGCGAGTTGGCGATATCGCCCGCCGCCGCGCTGGTGTAGGCATCCGGGCCGTCCCAGTACCAGACCATGTGCGCGATCGGCAAGTAGGAGAAGGTGAACCACAGCACGCTGAAGATCATCACGGCAGAGAACTTCATGCGCTCGGCCAGGCCGCCGGTAATCAGCGCCACCGTGATTGCGGCGAAGGTCAGCTGGAACATGCAGTAGACGAAATCCGGCAGATACTGGCCCTTGCTGAAGGTGGCGGCGACCGCCGTGGTCGGATCGTCCAGGCCCATGAACCAGCCTTTGCCGGCGGAGGTCCAGGGCATCGCGCCGATGAACGGCCCGTTGCCCGCGGTGAACGCCATACCGTAGCCGTAGATCACCCACAACACCGCGACCACGCAGAAGATCGAGAAGCTCTGCATCACCGTGGACAGGGAGTTCTTGGTGCGTACCATGCCGGCGTAGAACAGTGCCAGACCTGGCACCGTCATGAACAGCACGAAGGCGGTCGAGGTCATCATCCAGGCAACGTCGCCCTTGTTGCAGTCAAAACCCTTGTCGCCGCACTTGGGCACGGCAGCCGCCGGTGCCGGAGCAGCCGTCGCGACGGCCACCGTGGCCGCAGTCGCGGGAGCGGTTGCAGTAGCCGCCGGTGCGACTGATACCGCAGCAGGCGTGGCGACATCATTGGCCCAGACCGGCGCCGAACCGCAGGACGCGGCCAGCAGCACGGCAAGGCCCAGCTTGCGTAGCTTGAGACTTAACATTTGCATGACTCCTTAGAGGGCATCCTTGCCCGTTTCGCCGGTGCGGATGCGGATCGCCTGATCGAGATCAAAGACAAAAATCTTGCCGTCGCCTATTTTTCCGGTGTGTGCGGCCTTGGTGATGGCGTCGATCGCGGTTTCGGCCTTGCCATCGTCCACCGCCACCTCGATCTTGACCTTGGGCAGAAACTCGACCACGTATTCCGCGCCGCGATAAAGTTCGGTATGACCTTTCTGGCGGCCGAAGCCCTTCACTTCAGTGACGGTGAGTCCCTGCACACCGATTTCTGAAAGGGCTTCTCGGACATCGTCCAGCTTGAAGGGCTTGATGATCGCTGTGATGAATTTCATGATTCCGCTCCAGAAAAAAGTTAGCACGGGCAAAGCAGCCCTCAGGTGGGTTCCTTACTCCATCTGCGGCCGGTACTCTCCCTTAGC
>JBOICJ010000253.1:0-12861 GCA_050740035.1 Stenotrophobium sp.
ATGCCGATGCCGTATTGCCCATGCTTGCTCGGATTGATGTCGGGATTGCGGGTGACGGTGATAAATGCCGGCGCGCCCAGCGCCGTGAATCCGAGACTGTTGCCCAGACCGCACAATCCGCTCAGCGAGCCGAGCAGGCCGGCGCAGCTATTGGGCGACAGCGTTGCCGGGTTGGCCGAGCCATAGCCGAAGGTCGCGCCGGGGCCGATCAGGTCGGAGGGCGAGAAATAGTCGCCTTCCGGGAACAGCTCGGTGGACTTGAACGTCAGCTTGTACTGGCCCAGCACGGTGATCTTGTCGTTGATCGAATAACGCAACGCCACCTGGTTCACCGGCAGCAAGATGTCCTTGACCTCGGCGCCGGGCACGAAGGCCTTGGCCGCGTCCGCCGGTCCCTGCGCCAGCGCGATGCCGGAGAAGAACAGGCTCTCGCCCCAGGCCACCAGCTGCTGGCCGAGGCGCAGGTCGAGCGCGCCTTCGTCGCCGATGTTCCAGTCGCCGTAGACGTAAGCTTCGAGCAGACGCGCACGCTGGCCGTCGTAGTGCTTGGTGGCGTCGGTGAACTCGTTGGGCGCGCCGGTCTTGTTGATGGACGAGCCTGGGCCATAAGGCTTGGAGGTATTGTCGTTCTTGTGATGATAGACGTCGTCGTAGAACGCCGAGCCGCTCAGGATCATGCCGTAGTTGTCGTGCTTGAGGCTGAATTCGCCCAGCGCACTGACGCGGTTGTTGATCAGGCTGTACTTCTTGAAGTTGCGATTGCCGTCATCGAAATTCAGCGTATTCGACAGACCGGTGTGGCCGAAACCGACCAGCTGCTGCGAACTCGGATTGCCGGGCTGCGCCGGCGCGACCGTCGGCACGAAAGGATCGGTGGCACCGTTGATCAGGCTATTGTCCGGGTTCTTCATGCGCACCGACAATGCGTAGCCCAGCGTCAGCCGATAGCTCGCGGTGGTGCCGTCCATCATCTCGTACGAGCCGGCCGAGGCCGTGCCGCTCAGCACCAGACCCGCAGCAACCGCAGCCGCCATGCCCGCGCGACGCCCAAGTCCATGACCGGTCCCGCTTCCTTTCAGAAATGCCATTGGCTCTCCCCTTCGGCTTATTTATATCTGCGTCGTACCCTAGTTGTAGCCCGAATACGACGCTTCACCCGAACTGATTAGAGAATAAACGATATCGCGCCAATATCGGTAGCACCGGCCTTTCATTCGTTTAAGAGTGGCAACCGCCCTGCAAATCAGGCACGGTATGCGCTGGAGAACGTGGCGGGGGCCGGATCGTCCATCGATCCGGGAATGCCACGTCAGCAGACCCTCATCAGAGCCGATGACATGAAAAAATACCTGAGTCCGATCGACGCCGCATTTTTACGCATGGAATCCAAGCGCACGCCGATGCACGTCGGCGCGATGATGACGTTCAAACTGCCGGACGACGCGCCTCCCGATTTTGTCCGCAAGTTGATGGAGAACATGCGCGAGACGCCGTTCATGCCGGCGCCGTTCGACTGCCGTCTGGCCGGCGGCAGTCTGTCGCGGCTGGCGCCGGCCTGGGAAAAAACCGTGGTCGACATGGACTACCACATGCGCCACTCGGCGCTGCCGCATCCCGGCGGCGAGCGCGAACTGGGCGTGCTGGTCGCGCGCATGCACTCGCATCCGCTCGACCTGTCGCGGCCGCTGTGGGAATGCCACCTGATCGAAGGTCTGGAGAACCACCGCTTCGCGCTGTATTTCAAGGCTCATCACTGCGCCATCGACGGCATGGGCGCGATGCGGATGGTGCAGAAATGGCTGTCGTCCGACCCCAACGACATGCACGGCATGGGCCCGTGGATGCTCGCCGCCAAGCCGGAGGTGGAAGACATCGCCGAGCACTCCCTGTGGACGCGCCTCAAGCGGCCCGCCTACGCCGCCGCCGAACAGGCGCGCGGCACGCGCGAACTGATCAAGGGCCTGACCAAGATGACGCGCGGCGCCGACAGCGGCACCCGTCTGGCGCTGAGCACGCCGCGCAGCCTGTTCAATGTGCGGGTTTCGCAGCAGCGCCGCCTCGGCACGCAGATCCTCGACCTCCCCCGGATCAAAGTGGTGGCCAAGCGCTGCAACGCCAGCGTCAACGACGTCATGCTGGCGATCTGCGGCGGCGCCATCCGCCGCTACCTGCTGGAACAGAACGCGCTGCCGGAAAAATCCCTGCTGGCTTCGGTGCCGGTGGCGCTGCAGCGCGCGGACGGCGCAGGCGGCAACGCCGTCGCCGGCTTCGTCGTGCCGCTGGGCACGGAACTGCCGGAAGCGCGCGACCGCGTGGCGCAGATCAATCGCGTGACCACGCGCAGCAAGCAGGAACTGATGGAGATGCCGCGTGCTGCGCTCAGCCAACTGGCGCTGATCGGACTGACGCCGTTTCTGCTCGGGCAGATGACCGGCACGCTGCCGAAGATTCCGCCGATGTTCAACTTCGTGATTTCCAACGTCGTGCTGTCGAAAGATCCGATGTACCTGATGGGCGCGGAACTGGAGGCGATGTATCCGGTGTCGTTCCTGTTCGACGGTTACGCCATCAACATCACCCTGGTCGGCTACCGCGACCGCGTCGCCGTCGGCTTCCTCGGCTGCCGCGAGGCGATTCCACGCCTGCAGAGACTGGCGGTCTACACCAGCGATGCGCTGGCGGAACTGGAGCAGTCGGTGGGGGTTTCCGCAGCGGCTGTGTCGATGGTGAAGGTGAAGAAGGCTGCGCCTGCGAAGAAGAAGACACGGGCCAAGACACGTTAGAGCTATGGATCGGAAATCTGCAATTGAACGAGAGAGATCATTAGCCAAGCGGGATAACGTCGCGGGCATGATTGTTGCCGTTGCCATTTGTATCGGCGCATACGGCATCTGTGTTTGGAGTCTTTACACCGGCGTGATTGGCATTGGCAGTCGATTTGGTCCGGCAGCCGAGCTCCATCGTTCTGAATCCCCCATTTTGTATTGGTTTACCTGGGGTCTCTGGACATTTTTTGCAGTCACACTGACGTATCTCACTGTTCTGGCGTTTCGCCAATCGCGCAGGGCGGATTAGCCGAAAGGCGTCCCACAGGGGTTCCCTTCGGTCATAGTCCGTCCTTCGCGTTCAGCGCACCGGGCCACAGGCGCGGGTGATCGCGCCGACGATCTTGACCGTCTGCAGGAGCGCACTCGGTGCGACTGATTTGCCGCTGTTGAGGATCGCCACCGAGATGTCGCGGCGCGGGTCGGCCCAGCACAGTACGGTCATGAACCCGATATGGCCGAAAGCTTCGCGGCAATGCAGCCCCCACAGACCCACTGGGTTTTCGCCGAGCATGAAGGCCGGCGAGAAGCGCATCGGGATATTGAGCATGCCGTCGATCTGGATACGCCCCACCGGCTTCACCGCTTCAGCCACGGTTTCCTCGCGCAGGATGCGGCGGCCATCCAGCGTGCCGCCGTTGAGCAGCATCTGGAAGATGCGGCAGGCGTCGTCGGCTGACGCATAGAGATTGCCGGCCGGCACAATTGCCGAGAGATAGGCGTCGTCGTTGGAGGCGCTGACCGCACGCGCGAAGTCCACGCCCAGAACGCGCTCGGCGATGCGTGTGATCGGCCACACCGGCTTGGGGCCGGTGAGGTAGTTCAGCGGTGACTGCGCGCGGCGTTCGGGCGGCAGGCCGAAGCTCAGGCTCTTGAGCTGCATGGGTTCGGCGAGCCACTGCTGCAAGGCTTCGCGCAGCTCGATCTTGCCGACGCGGCGCACCAGTTCGCCGACGATGAAGCCGCTGGTCAGCGCATGGTAGGCCTGCTTCTCGAAGCGCGGATCGAACGGCGGCGCCAGGCACAGCATCGCCACCATCGCATCCCAGTGGCGCAGCAGGCTCGGGTCCGGATACTTGATCGGCAACGTCGGAATACCAGCGCGATGTGCCAGCAACTGGCGGATGCTGACGCGATCCTTGCCGCGCGCGGCGAATTCGGGAATGTAGTCGGCGACATGGTCGTCGAGGCGCAGCTTGCCGTCCTCGGCCAGCTTGTGCACCAGCAGCGCGGTGATCGCCTTGGATGCCGAGAACAGGCAGATCGGCGCATCCGGCTCCAGCACCACGCGGTCGTCACGCTCGCCGGGGCCGTTGCCGCGCAGGCAGCCGATCGCACGCTTCATCACGATCTGGCCGCGACGGCGCACGACGATGGTGATCGCCGGTTGAAGTCCGGTGCGGTAAAGGCTTTCGACGGCACCCCAGATCCGCTCGATGCCGCCAGCGCGCACGCCGACGCTGTAAGGCTCCACTTCGGCCGCGCGGTCGATGCGCGTGACCTCGGCAAGATGATCGGGCACCGCGATCTTGCGATACCCCGGCAGATTCATCATGCCTGCCCTGCAGGCACGCGCGCGACCAATCCGTCCAATTCTTGAGTGACCTTGATCTGGCAGGACAGGCGGCTCAGCGGGCCGGGCTCGACCGCGCCTTCCAGCATGCCGGCTTCCATGTCGTCGGGCGGCGTCAGGCGCTCGAACCACGGCTGCTCGACGTAGACGTGGCAGGTGGCGCAGGAACAGGAACCGCCGCACTCGCCGATGATGCCGCGGATCATGTTGCCGGTCGCCGCCTCCATCACCGACTGGCCGACTTCGGCCTCGACGATCTGAGTCTGGCCGACGGCATCGATAAACGTAATTTTGGGCATGAATGATTTTCCGGGTGCGGCGTCAGGCCGCAGGCAACAGTGATTTTAACGGAAGCGCGGCGTCGGCCAACTGCGCCGGATCGACGTTCACGCGCGCCGCCACCAGTTTCTTGGCGAACATGAAATCGACCGGATGATTGACGGCGTCGGCGGCGATCAGCTTGCCGTCCCTGAGGTAGAACGCGGCAAACGCGCGCGCCGTCGCCGGGTCGCCGCGCAGCACCATCTGGTCGTGACCGGCCGACATGCCGACCATCTGCAGCTTGAGATCGTATTGATCCGACCAGAACCACGGCACCATGCGATACGGCTCGGGCCGGCCCATCATCGCGCGCGCGGCGGCACGCGCCTGCTCCATCGCGTTCTGCACCGACTCCAGCCGCACGCGGCGGCCGAGGAATTCGCTGGGATGGTTGGTGCAATCGCCGGCGGCGTAGATGTTCTCGTCGGCGGTGCGGGCGTATTCGTCGACGACGATGCCGTTGTCCACCGCCAGGCCCGCGTCCGCGGCCAGTTCGGTGTTGGCGTTGAGGCCGATGCCGACGACGATGAAATCGGCGGCGATGCGGGTGCCGTCTTCCAGCCGCACGGCGTTGATTTCCGGCTCGCCTTCGAGCGCGGCGATTTTCACGCCGGTGCGCAGATCGACGCCGGCCTCGCGGTGCACGCGCTCGAAGAACGCCGACACTTCCGGCACGGTCACGCGCGCCAATACGCGCGGCAGGCCTTCGAGCACCGTCACCTGCAACGCGTGTTTGCGCAGCACCGCGGCGACTTCCAGGCCGATGAAGCCGCCGCCGATGATGACCGCGCGCCGGCCCGCCGTGCAGCGCGCGCGCAGCGCCTCGACGTCGGCGATGCTGCGCAGCAGGAAGACGTTGGCGCGATCGGCGCCGGGCAGGGTCAATGCGCGCGCATGGCCGCCGGTGGCCAGCATCAGCTTGTCGTAGGCCAGCGTGCGATCATGATCCAGCGTCAGCGTCTCCATCGCGCGGTTGATGCGGGTGACGCGGGTATTGCCGATGAATTCGATGCCGGCTTTTTCGAGCTGCGCCGGCTGCATCAGGTACAGCGACGCGGCTTCGACCTCGCCGGCCAGATAGGCCTTCGACAGCGGCGGACGGCGATACGGCAGATGCGGCTCTTCGCCGACAATCACGACGCGGCCCTTGAAGCCGAGCTTGCGCAGTTCGATGGCGGTTTCGCCGCCGGCCTGGCCGGCGCCGACGATCACCACCGTCTGGTTGTCTGTGAGCGCGCTCATGTTCGGTTGGACTCCCTGGACCCCGCGAAAATACCGGCTGACGGCCACCCGCTCTCGGCATTGACCTGGAGAGGTCTGTTATAATTTATTATATAAAATAATATATATTATATAATTTATAACAATCATTCAGCCCCCGCCCCGAAGAGCGGGTGGCGCAAAAGATGCCGAATCCGGCCGCAGCCGGCATCGACCGTTTGCAGTAGTGGTCGCCCGCCGAGCGCCCTACTGCGCAGCGGTGGCGTAGGACTTGAGCGCAGGCTCGGCCGCCGCCAGGTGCGGGTTGGGAATCGCACTGGCGTTTTCCGCGGCCAGCGCCGTCAGCAGGCCGGTGACGGTGTAATCGCCGACTTCTTCCTGCGGCAGCAGCGGTAACAAACTGTTGCATAGCTTGGCGGCACCACCGGCGCGTTCGATATTCGCCGGGCCGGGATTGGAGATCGCATCCAGCGCCAGCGCGAACGCCAGCGCATCGGTGGTGCCGATGGTGACGTGGTCGACGATGTAGTTCGGGCAGACGTCCTGCAACAGGATATTGCTGACGTGCGGATTGTTTTTCTTCCAGTCCAGCGCCGCGGTCGGCACCGGCGTCACCGGCTGCACCAGTTCGTCGTAGGCGCCGTAGAGTGTGGTGTAGTCGATGTCGCCCGGGGTTTCGTCGCCGGCGTTGACCGCCTTGGTGAAATTGGAATCGGGCGAGAACTGGTAGAAGGCTTCCGGCAGCAGGCCGATCGGCAGATTCGGCGGCAGCAGTGCGGTCAGCGACGACACCTGCGTGGTGCCGTGATTCGGCCCGGCCTCCAGCACGAAATCCTGCACCGCGTTGCGCGCCGACGGCCACCATTTCAGTGCCCAGCGCGGCATCGACGCGCCCTGGCTGTGGCCGATCATCGCGACCTTGCGGCCAGTCTTCGCGTACATGCGGCGCAGCGCGTTGACCACGTATTCGGCGGAAACCTGCTGATCGCCGAGTCCGCGGTCGGGATAGGTCACGGCGCAGACATCGAAGCCGCGCTGACTCAGCAGCGGGATGTAGTTCCACTCGTACTGCTCCTGCCCGGCGGTGAAGGTGCCGTGCACCAGCAATACCGCCGGCTTGTCCGGATGGGTGAAATCGGTGCAGTGCAGATTGGCGTCGAGCTTGGCCTGGTCGGTGGTCAGCGCCGGTTCGTCGGTGAACTCACTCTTGGCGCCGCTGCCGCCCGGTGCGCTGCTGGTATTGCTGCACGCGCTGAGCGCCAGAAGTGCCGCAGCGGTCACCAGAAATTTTGTTTTCATGATCGATATCTCCCTCGTAAGCGCATTATCAGCATACGCGACCCTGACGCCCTCCACCGTTTGGACGAAATCGGCAGGACGAGGATGGCGTGCGGCCTGCCCGCAACGTCGGCGATTTTCAGGCGGGGCCAACTGCCCACCAGGGCTTGCAGCATTTCATACGCTCGCGTATAAATATCCTACATGAACGTAGGATTTGCCAAGAAGAAGTATGTCCGCGCGCCGCATCTGGGGCCGGAGCGCCGTCGTCCGCAGATACTCGATGCCGCGCTGAAGCTGGCGGCCGAAGACGGCGTTCACGCGGTCAACATGGAAGCGGTGGCGCAGGCGCTGAGCGTCACCAAGCCCGTCGTCTATGCCTGCTTCTGTTCGCGGGAAGACCTTCTGAATGCCTTGCTGGCCAGAGAAGAACTGCGCCTGTTTGAAGGCGTGATGGCAGCGCTGCCAACAAAAGTGGATCTGAGCAACCCGGAACAATTGATGACGGATGGCTTTCGCGCCCTGTTCCGGGCGGTCGATAACCACCGCGACTCATGGCGGCTGGTGCTGTCCGCCGGAGCCGACCCGGACGTCGGCGCACGGCTTCAGGAAGGCCGGCGGCTCGTCGCCCTGCGCGTTTCAAAACTCGTCGGAGGCTGGCTCAAATTACGCGGCGCCAGAGATGCCAAGCGGCGCTTGCCGATTCTGGTTTCCATGTTCATGTCGGTTTGCGAGGGGATGGTGCACTCGCTGCTCGACGGCACACACGACTGGACCATCGACGAATTGGGCGCCTACGTCGGTCGCCGCGTACTCGCGGCGTTTGAACACGCCTGAGTCAATCAACGTAATCACTGTATTTTCGAGGAAGACACGATGACTTCAACCCGCCCATCCATCCGTCCTGTCGCACGCCGCCCGCGCGAAGACTGGGGACTGTTCGGACCAGACTCTCCGACCTGGAAAGTCTGGAGCAGCCCCACCGCGCTGATTGCGTTCCAGCGGTCGATCATCGTCGAGACATTCGATCCGTTCCTGGCAGCGGCAGTGCACGATCAGAATGGCGTGCGTTACAACGCGACTCGCCGTTTCGATCGCACCATTCAATACTTTCTGACCGTAGCCTGCGGCGATTCCCGCGCCGCTATCGAAGCCTCCGAAATCCTGATGCGCGTTCACGCCAAGGCGACCGGCATCGAACCGATCAGCGCCCAACCCTACAGCCCGAACGATCCGGGCTCCCAGCTCTGGATACACATCACCGGCTGGCAGTCCAACCTGCTCTGCTATGAGCGCTACGGCGCCGGTCCGTTATCGGCAGAAGATGAAAAGCGCTACTGGGCCGAGTGCGCCATCGCCGCCGAATTGCAGACCTGCAATCCGGCCGACGTTCCCCGTTCGCGCAAAGAGGTCAGGGATTACTACGAGGCAATCCGTCCACGGCTCTGCGTTTCGGATCGTGCACGCACGCTGATCCACTATTTCCTCAACTCGCAACGGAAGATCGCCGGAACCCGCCTGTGGCTGGGCAGCAATCTCATGGCGACCGCCACCATTGCAACGATTCCAAAATGGATGCGCAAGCTGGGTGGCTTCGACCAGTCCGCCAGTGTCGATGCGCTGATCGTTCCGACAGCAAGGCTTGCGGTGCGCATGGCGCGCAATCCCGCGGTATCGCGCATGGTGCTGAAGCAGATGGCACCCTCGGCGCTGCCGGTCATGGAGCAAGTCCTGAAAAAAGAACAGCCTTTACGAAACGAAGTGCTGAGCCCGACAGAGGCGCGGCAGCACTGGGGACAAGTCCAGCCCAGGCTTGCGGCGGCACGATAAGGCGCGCCGGGAGATACGGAACCCTCGGAGTCATCGTCACGCACAAAGCGGGCAAATACCGGATACGTTCGGCAGCGGCCAGCGCCGATTATTCGCCGCGGTAAGTTACCCAGTTCTTCTCGGTTTCGCGCAGCCGCACTTCGTGCAGCGTGTCGGCGTAGTGCCGGTGCAGCACGCCCCAGAACAGCACCACCAGATTCTCTGCGGTCGGATTGATGCCGCGCGTCAGCGGTGCGTCGCGGTTGAGATGGCGGTGATCGATACCGTCCACCACCAGCTCGTGAATCACGTCGCGGATTTCCTTGAGGTTGACCAGAATGCCGGTCTTCGGATCGACCGGCCCGCGCAGCGTCACTTCCAGCACGTAGTTGTGGCCGTGGCCGTGATCGTAGGCGCAGGGGCCGAACAGCGCGCGGTTTTCAGCCTCGCTCAGATCGTCCGCCCACAGGCGATGCGCCGCGGAAAAAGTCTCGCGGCGCGTGAGGTAAACGATGGGAAGTTTCTTAGTCGTCATTGCAATGGATTTCTACGGTTGTACCTGTGACCACACCGGAAAGCGCCCGGTTCAGCAGAAACTCCACGGTCGGCGCGATCTGCTCCGGCCGGGTCGAGGGTGTCAGGCCCAGCTCGGCGACCATCGCCGTGCGCATCGTGCCGGGCGCAACGCAGTTGACGCGGATGCCGTGCGCGCGGCCGTCGATCGCCAGCGCTTCGGTCAAGCCCACCACCGCGTGCTTGGACGAGGCGTAGGCGGCAAAGCCGGGGAATTTCTGCATGCCGCGAATGCCGCCCAGCGAGGACACGGTGACGATGTCGCCCTGCACGCCGCTCTCGCGCCATAGCCGCATCGCCGCGCTGCAGACGTTGAAGGTGCCGCCGACATTGATCGCATGGACTTCGGCGAAACGCTGCGGCGTCAGCGCATCGAACGCCGTGCCTTGGCCGAGGATCGCCGCGCAGCAGACCAGCGCGTCGGGTTTGAATGCGTGCAGCGCCCGCTCGACCGCTGCGGCGTCGGTCACGTTCAGCGCGTAGGCCACGACATTCGCTCCCGCCGCACGCAATTCATCGGACACTTGCGTCAACGGCGCCTGCCGCCGTCCGGCCAGCGCCACGCGCCAGCCCGCCTGTGCAAGCCTGCGTGCCACCGCCGCGCCCAGGCCCGAGCCGCCGCCGGTGATGAAGACCGATCTGCCGTTTGCATTCATGCGCGCATTGTCTCATCAATGACGGTTTTTGCAGGAGCGTGCGGGTATGACTGTCCATTGATGGGGTCAAAACCCGCCGGCTTGCGGGTAAGCTACGCTCACCCTGAACCCTGCGTTGCCGCCGTCAATAATAAAGAACTCCCATGCGCACGCTGCTGTTCGTCGCCATCTATCTGAGCCTGTGCTGGGGAGGACTGTGGCATGACAACGCCTATGCGGCGCAGCAGACGGCGACTGCCGGACCGCTGGATGCGGCTGAAGTGGCAGCCATCGAACAGGAAGCCAGCGAGCGCCGCCGCACGTTGGGCGACAACCACGAAGCCCCGGCCGGCCCGCCGTGGAAGACGCTGACGCGCGACAAGCTGGCGCAACTGCTGCGCATGCCGCAGTTTCAGACGCTCCGCTACGGCAGTCATGGCTTGCTGCTCGACCAGGCCATGGCCTGGGATCTGGTTCACTTTCAGAACCTTTCCGACATCAAGCGATTTTTCCAGCAGGTCAACGGCGAGGATTATTTCCGCGAGCCGCCGCCGACCGCGCGTGACGCATTGGGCAGCCACATCGGCTACTACACCGATTCCACCGCCAGCGCGGAAGGCGGCGCATTGTCGGCCCTGTTCAATTGCCTGCCGTGGGCGAACTGGGTGGTGGAATCGGATGACCCGCTGTTGTGGATCATGCAGCGTGGTGACAACTGGGATGTGCCGAACACCCAGAACTTCGGTCTTTGCGTGCGCAAGCAACGTGAGGATCGCTCATATGCCTGGCCCAGCGATCCGGACACCGCGCGCGGCGCGCGGTCCGCCGCCATCATCGAAGACCGCCTGAGCCGGCAGTTGCTCGCGCACGGCTGCAGCGGCAGCGGGCCGGATCATTGCCTCGGACTGATGCACGTCCTGTTCTCGCTGGACCCGGAGCCCCGCGACGGTATCGCCATCATCAAGCGGCTGGATGCCGACACCGCCGCGACGCAACCGGAGCCGATTCCCGCGGCGTTGCAGGGCTATCGCGGCAAGCGCGACGACCCGTTGACGCCCTTGTACGAAGCAACGCGCCACCGACTCTGGCGCAAGGGCATCGTACTGTCCGCCAAACTGGATCTGATGCTGCGCGTGCCGCAGTCGTGGACACCGGAGGAGATCGATACCAGCGTCGATGCGGCCATTGCGATGATGCTGGCGTGGCGGCGCCTCGACTGGATGGTGAATCCGTATGGGCTTCGCAACGGGCGCGAATACGGCTTTGAGAATCCCTGGCAGCATCTCAGCGTGAACGGCCAGACGCCGCCCGATATTTCCGCGCGCCTGCGGCAACTGGGCCGTGCCGCCGCGGGCGCTACAGGCTGCGCGGCAGCCAAACTGTGGCGCAGCGATCAGCCGCCGGATTACTGGTACGCCTATGCCATCGCCAAGCTGCAACACGAAGGGCAGGACTGCGAGATGCTGCCGCTGGACTGGATCGCCAGCCAGTATCTGCAAGCCAGCAAACAGAACCAGAGCGCGCTGCTGGCACCGATTGCCGGGGTCGCCGCGTGGGCGGATGAAAAGGCCACACCCGATCCGCGCGATCGCATCCGCGACTCGATCGGTCGTGCCTGCCCGGCACAGGATTGGGGCGCCGATTATTGGGGACTCTGCGCGCGCCATGCGGCGATCGTGCTCGCCGAACGCAAACGCGAGGAAGCCCAGCGTCAGGCCGATGAGGCCGCCGCGCGGGCCTTGCAGAACGATCCCTGCCGTAACGGCAGCCTGGTCGCCCTGCTCCAGCAATTCGGCTACGGCGACGACCAGGGCCATGCCACCGGCAACGTGCACTTCGCCTGCAAGCCGCTGCCCTACGCGGCTGGGACGGCGGCGATTGCGGTGTTTCATCAGACCACAGCCCCCACCGTGGGCGATGAGGATAACAGCGACGGCGACTACGATCTGCACCTGATGATCGCGGACAAGAGCGGCGCGCTGCTGGCCCAGGTTCGCGAAACCAATGCAGCCTACTCGGATGCCGTCAGTCTCGACGATGTCGGCATCGACACCGGCATCTATCGTCTGGCGCCCGGCGTGCGCGCGTTTGGCGTGACGACCTACAACGCCGCGCATTGCTACCACTGCGCACTTTCGGAGACCAAACTCAGCCTGTTCGTGCGCGAAGGCAAAACCCTAAGGAAAATTCTCGATGGATTGATGCAGGACACGACGGCGATGGACGGTGAGGAAACAACCTATTGTTATCCCAGCCACGAGACCACCACGATCCTCGCTGTGGGCCCACACCGGCACGCAGGCTATGCCGATTTAGTCATCACCACGGTCACGATCCATTCGGAGGGGGGCGACCCTGAGAGCGGGGAACATTGCGCCGAGGCGGCACCCACAGAACGCAGCCGCGAAACCTGGATTTACGATGGCAAGCAGTACAAGCCTGCCACACCGCCGACCAAGCCTTAGCCAGCGCGAAAGCGAAGCGCAACAAACCGTTTCCACAGTGACAGTCGCCGCGTCGGACACTCCAGCACCACCGCCGATGCCTGCGTGCCGATGCCCGCTTTGTAGGAGCGCCTCTCAGGCGCGATTTTTTGGTCGTGCCTATTGATCCGGCACATAAATAC